>NZ_JBBMGI010000008.1:0-130480 GCF_037908445.1 Corynebacterium sp. KPL2825
CCAATCAACACACAACCATGCACACAAAAAATAAAAAGTACATTGGCACACTATTGAGTTCTCAAACATCACCACCACACAACAACGACACACTTGCGTGTGTAGCTCGTCGTGAGCGAAAAATTTATTTTGTCAGGGCCTGTTTTCCTATCGCCGCTTCAGCCAGGAACTTTCTTGTTCCTGTGGGGCGCTGTCGGTCGCGCTGACTCGTATTAAGTTACACAGCGACTCAAAAAAACACAAATCCCCAGGACAATTACTATTTTGGGAGCTTTAAGATACGCCCATCCAACGACTCATTCCGCCGCCGTGAACATTCGCTCGGCGAATGTAGCTGGGGAGGGTCAATGCCCATACTGCATAGAAGGCCACCGCCAAGAAGAACTTGGCAATTGCGGGGATGGGGGTCTGGACGTAAATGACGACTATTCCGGCTATGAGGACCGCATAGAGGATGAATAGGTACCAGTTCTTCTTTCCCAGAAATTCCAGCGTGACCAAAACCGGGGCACAGGTCGCACTAAGCAATGCGATGGCCGTAACGAGTTCACTGTCATTCGTCAGTGCTGCGCTGATACTGATGGCTGCGAGGACAGGTATCAGGCCGAGCACTGCAGTATGCAGGGCCCAATCTCTACGACTTCCTCCCATAACCGTGTATTCGCGGAGGGATTTTCTTAAGCTGCCCAAGACCGCCCCGAGCAGCACAACAGTCAGTACCCAGATGAAGATGCCGAGGAATTCGAGCACTGAAGCCGCGTCCTCATACTGGTAGAGAACTAAGCCAATCATCTGCGCCAAACACGCCCCACACCAAGCTTTGGCCTGCGGGCGATAGATCGTTTGCCCGGCCAAGGTGCGGGGGAACCAACCAAATCCGCTCGAAGGTTGCACGCCAACAGTGGTGTACCCGGAGCGTTTCGGAGTGGCGCTGCGATACATGGCCCATAGCGTCGCGACTGCATAAACAGGCAATGCCCACCACAGCTGCACAGTGAGAGCGCCCACGGCTGCCGCTAGTGCGAGTAGCGCGACGAGAATGCGACGATGTTCGTTCCAGATTTTCGATCCCAAGCCCACTAGTTGATATTTCTGAAAGTCAGGCTGCAGGGAGAGCACGAGCCCCAAGGAAGCGATTACGGGGAGCACGCTCCATGTTCCCTCTGCCATGACTGGCATGACCAATAATGCGAACAGGAAAAAGGTCCAGAGCCACCAATCGCCTAGGTACCACAGTAGTTTCATGCTCTCTCCTCTAATGCCAGCACCGCACGCTCTAAAGAGACCTCATTGACACGCAGGCCGTTGGCCTGGGCAATGCGAAAAATGGGATCGGTCGAAGCGGAGCGGGCGTCGATAAGCACGCGATCCCCTAAGGACGTGGTTGTCCTAGTCAGCTCAGGAAGGCCCAGCTCCTCGGCCGCTGCGGTGAGAGACTCGGATGGACCAGTGAGCTCCAGAATCCCCTCGATGAAGTCATCGATTGGACCGGAAATTGGATTATCTCCCATGAGAGAAACGGTATCGAGAAGGCCCGCCACCTCATTGAGGTGATGGGTGGAAATGACCATGGTGCGGCCGTGTTCCTCTCGCAGCACCTGATAAAAGAGCTCCCGGCGCTGTGCATCGAGGCCGAGATAGGGTTCGTCGAGAAGCATGACTTCGCAGCCAGATGCAACGGCGAAGATGAAGCCCACCGCAGACTTTTGCCCGCGGGAAAGGGAAGAATAAGCCTTGGCCGGAACATCAAAGCGAACCAGCAGCTCATTAAACCGCTCATCGTCCCATCGCGGCCACCGTGCCTTTCCTATGACGCCCAGCTTTCCGATGCCCCAGGAATCCGGTAGCGGGTTATCAATCCCCATCAAAATGACTCGGTTGAGAACCGATTGATTATCAAAAGGGTTCTCCCCGAAGACCGTTATCCCGCCTGATTGGATTTGGCCGGCGATCTTGCGCAGGAGCGTGGTTTTGCCTATGCCGTTGGGGCCAACTAGGCCGTGCGTCAGGCCATCGGCAAAGGTGAAATCTCGTGTCTTAATCATGAGTACATTCCTCGGCTTTCTGCAACGCGATCAAATAGGTCATGGAGTTGGGCGCGGTGGTACCCCAGCCGCACAGCTTCATCCACAAGCGGGGCCATGTATTCCGCCGCAAAATCGGCCCTGCGGCGCTCGCGGATCTTCGCCAGGGCACCGTCTGCGACAAACATGCCGATGCCGCGACGCTTATCCAGCACACCAATATCCACTAGGAGGCTTATCCCCTTGCGAGCGGTGGCCGGGTTGATGTTGTGGAAGTCAGCAAGCTCATTAGTGGACGGAGCCCGGTCCCCCTCGCCCAGGGTTCCGTCCACAATGGCGTCTTCCACCAAGGAAGCAATCTGGCGGAAGAGTGGTTGGGTGGAATTATCCATTAACCCTCGGTTCGTTGGTTAGCTACTTGTGTAACCAACCATATCGGCAACAGTCCACCGCTGCAATACTTCCGTAGAGAAAACTTTTTTGCCCCTACTGCGCTGGGATTTTGTCCAAGGTTATCGACGTTTTGTGACTAATGGGGCACACTGGAAACCACAAAGAATTTTATTTAGAACAATTAGAACGGAACTTAGGAGCCATGCTTGAACGCACACTTGTCTTTGTCGATACCTCATACTTGCTCGCAAGCTTTTATAACTCATGGGACACCGGAGCTCGCGCGCAACTAGAAATCGATCTACCCGAGGTGGTCAGCACGATGGGCGGGATGATCGAGAACCAACTGGGAACCCCGATCCAACGCCAATACTGGTATGACGGCATTCCCGATACCGGCCCGCACCGCTACCAACGGGCGTTGCGCACCTGCGAAGGCGTACAACTACGCACTGGCCAGCTCATCGAGTGGGGTGAGCGCCGCACCCAAAAGGCCGTGGATACCCGGTTGGTGGCGGATATGGTCATCGCCGCCATGAAGGGTCAATTCACTGATTTTGTTCTCGTCAGCGGCGATGCAGACATGATTCCCGGTGCCCAGGCAGCCGTGGACAATGGCATCCGCGTGCATCTTTATGGATTTGGCTGGGACTCCATGTCCTCCGCCCTGCGCCATGCGTGCGATTCCACCACCATTTTGGACCCGCGCGAGGACTTCGCCGATGCTATGGAATTGCAGGTATTGGAAGGCCCGCTTCCGCCAGTGGTGCGCGAAAACGCGCACAAGGACAGCGAGGAAATGCCGGAGCCGGACGAATGCGGCGAGCCTTCGGAGGTGGAAGCAGCCTTCGGTGCTACCGAAAAGCCCACCCCGGCCCCAACGCCCAAGCCGGCTCCGCCCAAGGTGGATGCTGCAGAGGATTCCCCCGCCGAGGAGGACTCTCCCGCGGAAAAACCAGCACCAAAGCCATCCATGA
Organism: Corynebacterium sp. KPL2825; assembly: GCF_037908445.1. NCBI lineage: Bacteria > Bacillati > Actinomycetota > Actinomycetes > Mycobacteriales > Corynebacteriaceae > Corynebacterium > Corynebacterium sp. KPL2825. The sequence goes on from NZ_JBBMGI010000008.1 coordinate 3,395, forward strand.
TGGCTCCTCGCCGCAAACTGCGCTCTAAATATGTTCCGCTGCCAGAAGAAGTGTGGAGCTCGGCTGGATTCCAGTCCCCCTTTGACGTGGGCCAGCAATACGCCTCGTGGTGGTTCGATAACGCTGCTAGCACCGAGCAGCGCGACCAGGCACACCTGCTTTCGGGCGGCGGGCTTCCCCCGGAGATCGACCGCCCATTACTGCAATTTGCCTGCGAAACCCTGCACGAATACACCCTGACCGAAACTCAGCGCGTGAACCTGCGCGATGGTTTCCACTCGGGGATTCGTGGGGTTTTAATTAACGTTCGCCGGCAGAATTAATCGCCGGACTCGAGCTCTTTCTTCTTCTTAATATCCGCCCGGATGGCATCAAGGCGCGCAGTCGCCTTCATGTCATTGCCGGCCGCTTTAATCTCACTAATGCGATCACCGCCGGTAGCATGCTGCAATTCTTGCGCGCCCAGGGCATCGGCGTAGCGCTTTTCAATCTTGGCGCGCACAGAATCAAGAGTAGGCACGGAATCATCCGGGTTTAGCTGATTCATGGATTCAATGGCCTGAGCGTTCTTTTCTTGCATCGCTGCTTGATCCGCTTGGGCCTCCAGCTGGCTAACCTGGGCTAGCTGCTCCTTCAAGCGCGCCTCAGACTGCTGCTGCTGGCTCTTGGCCTGCGCGGCAGCTTGCTCTGCGGCAGCGTACTGCTGCTTGACGTCTTCCAGTTCCTGCTCCACTGCAACCAGCTGAGAAGCAACAACTTCCGCAGCCTGGTTATATTCGGCAGCCTTTTGCGGATCCTCCGCCGCATCTGCCAGTTCCAATGCACGCTGGGTTTGAGATTGGTAGTCCTGCTGGGACTTCACCAGGCGGTCCATCTGCATTTCCAGCTGAGACTTATGGCCGATGATTTCTGCGGCGTGCTCAGAAATCTGCTGGTGCTGCTCCTTGGCTGCCTGAACAGCCTGCTGGATCTGCACCTTCGGATCAGCGTTCTCATCAATCTTCTGATCGAAGGAACTCATCATGTACTTCCAACCTTTGCTGAAAGGGTTAGCCATTATCTTCTCCTTTGGAAATAAAAAAGACGCTTTCTAGCGAGTTTAGCGATACTCACCAGAAAGCGCCGAGGAAGCTAGTAGGTATTAGCCCTGCGCATTTTGCTCTTCTACCTGGCGGCGGACCTCTGCCATGTCGAGTTCCTTAACCTGCTTGAGTAGGTCTTCCAATGCTGCAGGGGGCAGCGCGCCAGCCTCACGGAATACCAAGATGCCATCGCGGAAAATCATCAGCGTTGGAATGGACTGAATCTCCAGTGCGGATGCGAGGCCTTGGTTAGCCTCGGTATCCAGCTTGGCAAAGGTAGCATCCGTGTGCTCTTCGGAGGCCTTTTCAAAAACCGGCGCAAAGCGCTTGCACGGTCCGCACCAATCGGCCCAAGCGTCTACGAGCGTAATGCCTTCGCCGGTAACGGTTTCTTCAAAGTTTTCTTCGGTGACATCGATAGTAGCCATGCTTGATCTAACTCCTTTACGTATCGCTTTATTCCCCCAACGTACCTGAATCATCCTTGTCACATACCCCTAGGGGGTATAAAATCGGTACAGAAATCAACCCAAAGGAAGGATCATTATGAGCACCAAGAACTACACCGTAGAGGGCATGACCTGCGGACATTGCGAAATGTCAGTAAAGGAAGAAGTCGGCGAAATCTCCGGCGTTAGCGAAGTCACTGCAGACCACACCACCGGCGCGGTTACGGTTAGTGGCACCGATTTCACCGATGAACAGGTAGCGGCCGCTGTAACTGAGGCCGGCTACACGTTGAAGTAGGCACCGCCATGTCCCACTTGGACCTTGGCGTCACGGGCATGACGTGCACTTCCTGCTCCTCCCGCGTCGAGCGCAAACTCAACAAGCTTGACGGGGTAAGCGCCAGCGTCAACTTTGCCACCGAGGCAGCGGCCATCGAGTATGACTCCCAGACGGTTAGCCCGCAGGAGCTCATTTCGGTGGTTGAGGGCGCAGGTTACGGCGCTTTCGACATGGCCGAGACGAAGGCAGAGGATCCCCAGCCTAAGAAGGACGATGGCGACGCGTTGCTGCGCCGCACCATTGTCGCCGGAGCTTTATCGCTGCCGCTCATGGTGGTATCGATGTCGCCGGCCCTGCAATTTCCCAATTGGCAGTGGGCCTGCGCCATCATCGCTACCATCGTCTACATCTTTGGTGGCGCACCTTTCCACACCGCCACGTGGACGAACCTTAAGCACGGTTCTTTCACCATGGACACGCTCATCACCATGGGAACTTCGGCGGCCTACTTCTGGTCGCTGTGGGCACTGTTTGTCGGCAACGCGGGCGAACCGGGCATGAAGATGCACATGTCGCTGGATGCAAACGCGGCACAAATGGACCACATCTATTTTGAATCCGTAGGCATGGTCATTACGTTCCTGCTGCTCGGCCGCTGGTTCGAGGCGCGGGCCAAAGGCCAGTCTTCGGAGGCGCTGCGGGAGCTGCTCTCCTTAGGAGCTAAGGAAGCCTCGGTACTTACCGCACAGGGCGAGCGGCGCATCCCTATTGCACAGCTGCAGGTAGGCGATGTCTTCGTAGTCCGCCCAGGCGAAAAGATCGCCACCGATGGCATCGTGAAGGCGGGCAACTCGGCCGTCGATACGTCCATGATTACCGGCGAGCCAGTACCCGTTGAGGTGAGTACCGGCGATGCGGTCACTGGTGCAACCATCAACGCTTCGGGCCGCATTGAGGTGCGAGCCACCAAGGTGGGCGAGGATACGGTACTGGCCCAGATGGCCCAGCTCGTCACAGATGCCCAAACCTCCAAGGCACCAGTGCAGCGCCTCGTGGACCGCATCGCGCAGGTCTTCGTCCCTGTGGTGATTGCGGTAGCTGCGCTTACGCTGATTGTTCACCTCTTCTTCGGCGGGATAGCCCCGGCCTTTATCGCCGCCGTATCCGTTCTCATTGTGGCCTGCCCATGCGCCATGGGCTTGGCGACGCCCACCGCTATCCTCGTCGGCACCGGCCGCGGCGCACAGCTCGGGCTTGTCATTAAGGGCCCGGAAATCTTGGAGTCTACGCGCCAAATCGACACCATTGTGATGGATAAAACCGGCACGGTCACGGCTGGAGAGATGTCCGTTACCGCCGTCCACGGTGACGTGCTCGAGCTGGCCGCGGCCGTCGAGCACAATTCCGAACACCCCATCGCCCGTGCCATTGCCCAGGAATGCAGCGTGGAACCGGCTACCGAATTCGCAGTAGTTCCAGGCGGCGTGGAAGGAACTGTAGAGGGGGTCCGAGTGGGCGTCGGCAAGCCGCAAGGCCCCTTGGGGGACTTAAAAGCACCATTCCGCGAGGCACAAGACTCTGGTGCCACGCCGGTGGTTGTCTCCGTGGACGGCCAACCTGCCGGAATCATTGAGGTCCGCGATACCATCAAGCCCAGCTCTGCCGCCGCAGTGGCACAGATGAAGGAACTTGGGCTTACCCCTTACCTGCTAACCGGTGATAACGCTGGAGCCGCCCACGCCGTGGCCGCCGAGGTAGGAATCGAGCACGTCAGAGCCGAAGTCCTCCCAGAAGACAAGGTAGATAGCATCAAGGAACTGCAACGCTCCGGGCATACCGTGGCGATGGTCGGCGACGGCATTAACGACGCCGCCGCCCTTGCCCAGGCGGACCTTGGGCTCGCCATGGGCGCGGGTACCGACGTGGCAATTGAAGCCTCTGATATCACCCTGATGAACGGCGATCTACGCTGCGCTGCTGATGCCATTCGGCTCTCGCGCCGCACGCTAGCAATTATCAAGGGCAACCTTTTCTGGGCCTTTGCCTATAACGTCATACTCATTCCTGTTGCCGCGCTTGGCCTGCTCAACCCATTATTTTCCGGCCTCGCGATGGCACTGAGCTCGGTTTTTGTGGTTACCAACTCACTACGCCTGAAAGGTTTTTCTGTTCAGCGATAGTATTATCGCATGCTCAGCCGCACCGAACGTCTCGATCGCCTTCCCGTCACCTCTAAGCACAAGCGCCTACTCTTAGGTTCCGGCCTTGGATGGGCGCTTGATGCTATGGATGTCGGGTTAATCTCCTTCATCATGGCCGCCCTTGCCGTTCACTGGGATCTAGGTGCCAGCCAGACCTCCTGGTTGGCCTCGGCAGGCTTCCTTGGCATGGCGCTCGGTGCAACCTTTGGCGGATTGCTGGCAGATAAATTCGGCCGCCGCAATGTCTTTTCTCTCACCTTGCTTGTCTACGGCTTGGCAACAGGGGCATCCGCGCTAGCTGGGGGACTTACGGTTCTCATCTTCTTCCGATTCATCGTTGGGTTGGGCCTCGGAGCCGAGCTACCAGTTGCCTCCACGCTCATATCCGAATTCGCGCCTCGGCGGGTCCGCGGAAGGATGGTAGTCATTCTCGAGGCATTCTGGGCCTTGGGATGGATCCTTGCGGCCATCATCGGCACTTTCGTGGTGAGCACATCTGAATCCGGTTGGCGCTGGGCCCTGGCCCTTGGCATGCTGCCAGCCGCGTATTCAATCTATGTGCGCCGCGGTCTACCAGAATCTGTGCGTTTCCTTGAATCCAAAGGCCGCCATGATGAGGCCGAAGCTATCGTTGCCAGTTTCGAAGCCGCGGCGGAAAATCGCCCGCTGGACGATGCCCTCCCAGAGCCCACACCTTCCCCCGCAGCGTCTATCTGGAGTCCGCAGCTACGAAGGAGGACCGCGGCGTTGTGGACCATTTGGTTCTGTGTAAACCTCTCCTACTATGGCGCCTTCATCTGGATTCCCTCTCTGCTAGTAGCCGACGGTTTCTCCCTAGTGAAGTCTTTTAGTTTTACCCTCATTATCACCCTTGCCCAGCTGCCTGGCTACGCGGTGGCAGCTTGGCTCATCGAGCTCTGGGGCAGGCGGGTAACCCTCGCGGTATTCCTGCTCGGCTCGGCAGCAGCAGCCGGCCTATATGGAGCAGCAGCTACGGAAGCATTGATCATCCTGGCTGGTTGTCTGCTCTCCTTCTTCAACCTCGGCGCCTGGGGAGCCCTCTATGCCATCGGTCCGGAGCTGTATCCCACTTCATTGCGAGGGCGTGGTACGGGAGCGGCAGCAGGCTTCGGTAGGCTAGCATCTATTGCGGCCCCACTAATCGTCCCGCCACTGCTTGCTGCGGGTGGGACGGCCTGGTTATTTATTGTATTCGCCGCAGCATTTGGCATTGCGGCTGCCGCCGCCTTCAGTCTGCCCGAGCAGAAAGGAATAGCGCTTGCTCAGTAGGCTCTCCCTCGCCGCGTGGACGGCCGTTATGGTCGCATTGACCACGCTCAAGCCTTTCTACCAAATCGGCTATTTGTGGAAACCGGAAAATCAGCGTGCGCGAGAACTGCGCTGGGTGCCGCTGGATGAATTCTGCGGCGGCAGCTGGTTTGGTCCGCTATTTGAGTACGCGGGAAACACGGCCTTCTTTATCCCGTTTGGAATGCTGGTGTTTAGTCTGTGCCGTTCCATTAAAACCACTGTGGCGTGGGGATTTGGCCTGAGCCTAGTGCTGGAGGTGTGCCAATATGCGTTTGCCCTTGGGCGAACGGATATTGATGACCTCATATTTAACACCGTGGGCGCACTCATCGGTGCGGCGTTCGCCCGCCTATGTGGCGAACGCTTCTTCCCCGTCTGGCGCTGGTTAGCGCTTGCCGCAGCTGCGGTTTTCCTGGTGTTGGTTATCCTCGGCCCACGATTGGGCGATCCCAATGCGGTGGTCGACCTGTAATTTATCCGTGGGCCATATTGACGAACTTGGAGTAGTGCAGCTGGTGTGCCACCTGCACGGTATCGATTGGACCGCCACGGTGCTTGGCTAGGATAATATCCGCCTCGCCGGCGCGCTCATTATCGCGATCCTGGGAGTCAGGACGGTACAGCAGCATGACCATATCGGCGTCCTGCTCCAAGGAGCCGGACTCACGGAGGTCAGCAAGCTGCGGCTTTTTATCAGTACGCGCCTCGGGTCCACGGTTCAGCTGCGAAATTGCGATGAGAGGAACCTCTAGCTCCTTGGCCAAAAGCTTGAGCTGGCGGGAGAATTCGGAAACCTCTTGCTGGCGGGACTCAACCTTTTTACCCGAAGACATCAGCTGCAGGTAGTCCAAGACGATCAAATCCAGCCCGTGCTGCTGCTTTAGGCGGCGAGCCTTGGAACGAATCTCCATCATCGTCAGGTTTGGAGAGTCATCAATAAACAGCGGGGCGTCTTGCACTCGGTTGAGGGTCTCATCAATTTTCGCCCAGTCCTCGGTGGAGACACGGCCGCCGCGCATATCGGCCAGCTTGACTTCTGATTCCGCCGAGAGCAGGCGCATGACAATCTCCGAGGCTGACATCTCGAGGGAGAAGATTACCGAGGACTTACCATGCTGCAAGGAGCAGGACCGCATGAAATCCATGGCTAGGGTCGATTTACCCACACCGGGACGAGCAGCGACGATGACCATCTGGCCCGCGTGGAGACCGTTAGTCAGCTTATCTAGATCGATAAAACCAGTTGGCACGCCTAGTTCCACACCGCCGGCTTGCTGCAGTGCTGCCAGCTCATCAATGGTGGGGTCAATGAGGTCACCCAAGACTCGGTAATCTTCCGCAGTTTTGCGCTGGGCGACGGCGAAGACTTCCTGCTGGGCGCGGTCCAGGACGGACTCGATCTCTGCATCCTCGGTGCCGGAAAATCCTAGCTGTACTACGCGGGTGCCGGCATCAACCAGCTTGCGCAACACGGCCTTCTCCGCCACGATCTCTGCGTAATAGCGGGCATTTGCCGCCGTCGGCACCGTGGCCAGCAGCGTGTGCAGATAGGGGGCGCCACCAACGCGTTCGAGGTTATTAAAGCGATCCAGCTGAGAGGCCAAAATGACAGCATCGACGTCTTTACCCTCAGAATAAAGGTCCAGCATGGCGCGGTAGATCAGGGTATGGGCCGGATAGTAAAAGTCCTCCGGTTCCAGTTCCTCAATGACTTCCATCACCGTATGGGGGCTCAGCAGCATTGCGCCTAGGACGCCCTGCTCCGCCTCCCGGTCTGCGGGGGGCTGGCGGAATTCTCCATAGCGCTTTGGCTCTTCCTGCTGAAAGCGACGGCGTGGGGCCGGTTCCTCCTCGGGCGGCGGCTCCGGCGGCAGGTGTTCATCGTCAAAGCTGGCGTTGGTCATGTCTTCCCCCTTGTAGCTATTCGAGCGAGCGTAACGGAATTTCAGTTTAGTCTAGCGCCGGGACACTACCCCCTGGGTATAAAGCCGGAAGTTATCCACAGGATGGTGTGGAAATTGCTGGTCGCGGCATACTCGGGCCGCAATTGCCCTGCATATGCTTGTGGATAACTCAAAACCTCCATGACCTGCACACATCATATCCCCTGCTCACGACGGGTTTTCGCAGATGTGAAAAGTGGCACATTAACAGTGGATAAGGGCCCTGACCTGCGGGTTAATAAAGCAACCGAGGTGTAAACGCAAAGTTAATGAGCTGGAGAGTTATCCACAGATTTCCACAGTTATCCACAAGCCGGTGAAAACGCGCTAAAGGCCCCAAGAGCCTGCCACCTCACATAGCAGGAACTTGAGGCCTAAAGCGTTGCTGTTGTCTTTGGGTCTATATGGACCGTCGTGCGCCTAGTTAGGCAGCAACGACCGAGAAGTTCACCTTGCCGATAACATCAGCGTGCAGCTTCAGCTCGACCTGGTAGTTGCCGGTCTTCTTGACCAGGCCCTTTGGAAGCACAACAATGCGCTTATCCAGCTTTGGGCCACCGGCCTTGGAGACGGCGTTGACAATGTCTTCTGCTTTAACGGAACCGAAGAGCTTACCGGATTCGGAGGTCTTAACCTCTACCTTGACATCCGTCAGCTGCTCGAGCTGGTTGCGGACCTCACGTGCGTGATCCAGGTCGCGAATCTCGCGAGCTTCCTGGGCGCGCTTGATGCCCTCAATCTGCTTCTCTGCGCCGCGGGTAGCCACGATAGCCAGGCCGCGAGGAAGCAGGTAGTTACGTCCGTAGCCGTCCTTAACCTCAACAATTTCGCCAGCGGCGCCGAGGTTCTCAACGGCAGCGGTGAGGATCAGCTTCATGATCCCTGCCTTTCAATTGAGTTAGTTGAATAGTTGCGGGTGACAGACTTAGAACGGAGGTTCAGAATCAGCGCCTCCGAAACCACCAGCTGGTGGCGCGGAGTTCCACGGATCCTCAGAAGGAGCCTGGTTCTGCTGCTGCGGCTGCTGTTGCTGGCCGCCTCCAAAACCGCCCTGATTATTGTTATTCGAGCGCTGCTGGCCGCCGCTAAAGTTATTGCCGCCCTCACGTGGATTGCGGTTTACCTGTGCGGTGGCGTAGCGCAGAGACGGGCCGACTTCGTCGACGTCAATCTCGAATACGGTGCGGTTTTCACCCTCGCGGGTCTGGAAGGAACGCTGCTTCAAGCGTCCGGTAACGATGACGCGCATGCCCTTAGACAGGGTTTCGGCGACGTTTTCTGCCGCCTGACGCCATACGTTGCAGGTCAGGAACATAGCTTCGCCGTCTTCCCACTGGTTCGTCTGCGAGTTATAGCGACGAGGGGTGGAGGCGACGCGGAAGTTAGCTACTGCCGCACCCGCCGGGGTGAAGCGCAGCTCGGGGTCAGCAACGATGTTGCCTACCACCGTGATATTGGTATCTCCCTGTGCCATGTCTTTACTCCTTATCGGTTACGTGGATTGTGCTTGATCCCAGTATCCGTTACTTGCTGTCGGTGCGCAGAACCTTGGTACGCAGGATGGTGTCGTTCAGGTTCAGACGGCGGTCGAGCTCGGCAACCGAAGTGTGCTCGCACTCCAAGTTGACGACGGCATAAATGCCCTCTTCCTTCTTGTTGATGGGGTATGCAAGACGACGCTTGCCCCATACATCAAGGTTCTCAACCTTGCCGCCATCCTGGCGGACGATTTCGAGGAACTTATCCAGGGACGGGGTTACGGTGCGCTCATCCTGATTAGGATCCAGAATGATCATGACTTCGTAGTGACGCACGGACCTCATCACCTCCTATGGTCTAGTAGTTTTCGGCTGCATCACCTTTGCGGATGCAGCAGGAGGGTACGTTGCGTCAAGCAACCCCACTACAGTACCGCAAGTGACCGGCGAAAAGAAATCTAACCGGTGGTAGTTGCGGCGAAAAACACAGCGGCTGTCGCCGGAATGATGGTGAGGAAAAGGATAGCCAAGATCCCTAAAACGATGGGCCCGCGCCGATCCTCGCGGTTATGAAACAGCCAAAAGGCACCCATCACGCAGAGAAAGCCTAAGAAGATGGAGGCCATCCCGATATAGGTAACAATCATGCGAATGCTCCTGCCAAAGGATCACTGCTACCATGCGCATCGCGCACCTTATCCGTGACCTTCCCACACATCTGGCGAATGATAAATACAGCCATGGCGATAATGAGGGCATCGCGGGAAATAACGGCGACGTCGAGAAGCTCGTGCGGAATGCCCTTATTGTCCGTGCCCAGCATGTGCCACATCAATAGCGGCCATACCAGGGCGTCGACAAGCGCCCAGCTAAAGACCAGACGCCAGCGCGGCAACGCCAGAGCTGCGGGGACCACCAGCCAAAGCGAATACTGCGGCGACCACACCTTGTTGACCAATAAAAAGGCAGCCACGATGAGGTAGACCAGCTCTGCCATGCGCGGGGTTCGCGCGCTGCGCAGACCCAGCACCGCAATTGCTGCGCAAAGAGCCAAAAAAGCCACCAAGCTGAAGGTATTGAGAAACTCTGGGCTAAAACTCATGCCGGTATTGCGGCTGAGCACTGAGTAGATGGTGGTCCACTCCGCACCGCGCTCTTGGTTGAGGCGGAAAAATTCTCGCCACGCATCCGGGTATTTCATTGCCACCGGCGCGTTGACCGCAATCCAAGCTACGGACGCGCCAAGTAAGGCTAGGAAAAATTGCGACCAACGGCGGTTGCGCACCGCCAAGACCAAGAATGCCCCCAAGATGAAGACCGGCCATAGCTTGAAAGAGGCGCCAAGGCCGATAAGGACACCTGCTACCACCGGCCGCTTGCGCGCGGCGGCCAGAAGCGCGCCTACGGCAAAGGCGATGGAGGGGATATCCCAGTTGCTAAAGGCGTGAATGATGATAAGGGGGCTGGCCGCTACGAGGATGGTGTCCCACGTGCGATTGCCTACCAACAGGTAGACCATATAAAGCACGCCGACCCAGATACAGGACATGACCAGGGCGGTGAGGCCGAAGTACCAACCGGCCTCCGGGATTCCGGCCCACTCCACAAGGGAATAGGTATTGCGGGCGATCCACCCCATCATTCCTTGGAATAAGCCCGCGAGGACCGGGTATTCCATATAGCGGGTCAGGTCGCCCTCCTGCCAAGAATAGGCATAGGGGAAGCCGCCTTCATCGAGGCCACGGCCGCCGTAGAGCGGGATGATGTCGTTATAGCAGAAAGAGGTGTACTGGCGGTTTGCTGCCCAATTCAAGCTAATAACCCCGTCATCACCGCGGGTACCGCCGGCACAATTGGCTTTGGAGAGGAATCCGCAAGCCAGAAATACCCAACCGACGGCGATGATGGCGCGCAGCGGGGTCCACCATTGAGTGGGGCGAACGCCGGCAAAACGGCCCATTGGCCCGCCGAGGAATTCAATTACTCCGCGGGCCAACGGCTCTGAGGAGACGGGAATGCGCTGGTGCGAATTCACTGTCACTGCCGCCTACCCTAGAAGGTCTGCCAGGTCGCTATTCGGACCAATGAGGTCATCTAAGGACGGAGCCTCTTGCTGGGCCGGTGCTTGGTTGTTGTTGCCATTGTTGCCATTGTTGCCATTGTTGCCACGGTTGCCACGCTGTGGACTTGGCGCTGGCTTCGGGCTCTCCGGCTTCTCTTGTGGCTGGACCGGCTTGGTCTCTTCTTCCGGCGCAGCCTGCTGCTCTGGAGCCTCGTAGTTTTGCGTATCGCCAGCGCCGCTATCCCAGCTCGGGTCATAGGCCGGGGCGGCCGTTCCGGCGCCCATATTGCCGAATCCCAGTGGATAGGCGGCCGGGAAGTTTTGGAATTCGGAGTTGGCCAGGGAGTTATCCAGCACGGCCTTCCAAATCTTGGTCGGCGCGCCCGCGCCGTACATGATGCCACCGTACTGATCGAAAATGGCGGAGGTGTTATCTGCGGTACCTACCCACACGGCAGTGGCCAGCTGCGGGGTGGCACCAACCATCCAGGCATCCTTGTTATTTCCGGTATCGCCCATCTGGGTCGTACCGGTCTTAGAGGCAGAAGCGCGGCCGCCCGCAAGGGCGCCATTGGACCACGCGGCTACCGGCTCCATGGCCTCGAGGACGTTATTGGCCACATTGGACGATACGCGGCGCTCGCCTTCATCTTCAGGGTGCTCGTACAGCACTTCGCCGGCGGCGTTTTCTACGCGCTGCACAAAGTGGGGATTATGCCACACACCCTGGTTAGCCAGGGTGGACATCGCGGTAGCCATATCGAGCGGGCGGGACTGGTACTGACCCAGGACGATGCCCTCGAATGGCTGCTTGCCCTTTTCCGTCAGCGTCTTCTCAATGCCCGGCAGGGACTTAGCCACACCCAGGGCATGCGCCATATCCGCGGTGTCCTGCGTACCGTTCTTCAGGTCCGCCTGCAGGCGCAGGAAGGAGGTATTCAGGGACTGCTTGGTAGCCTCGCGCAGGTTGCATACGCCGCAGCCACCGCCCACGTTGGTAACCACATCGGATCCCGGCAGCTGATAAGGAGCAGAAGAGTAATTAGTATCCAGGCTAATTCCCTGCTGCAGGGCAGCTGCTAGGGCCATGATCTTGAAAGTCGAACCGGTCTGCAGCGGGGAGTTGGCGTAATCCCAACCATTGGAATCGTGGCCACCGAAGTACCCGCGGACCGCACCGGTCTTTGGGTCGATGGTGACGGAAGCCGCACGTGCATCTTCCTGCAGGGGAGCCATCTGCTCATCGACTGCCTGGATGGTGTTGTTCTGCACGTTCATATCAATGGTGGTGGTAATGCGCAGACCACCGGTGGACACCTCGTTTTCGGTGATGCCTACCTCTTCCAGCTCACGGATGACCTGATCTTTGATGTGACCGTTGGCGCCCGGGGCCTCAGTATAAGCCGAGTACTCGGTTGGGTCGCGGGTCTCCGGGAAAGTCATCCCATCGCGCTGTTCTTGGGTGAGGTCACCCATGCCCACGAGGCCATCTAGGACGTAGTTCCAGCGGTCCTCGGAGCCCTCTTGGTTCACGCGGGGGTCGAGTCCGGACGGGGACTGGATGAGGCCGGCGAGCATGGCGCCTTCCTCCGGGGTGAGGTCCTTGGCGTCCTTATTAAAGTAGGCGTTGGATGCGGCCTGAATGCCGTAGGCATTGCGTCCGAAGTACACGGTGTTGAGGTAGGCGTTGAGAATATCCTTCTTTTCCCACTCATTGGTCATTTTCACCGAGTAGATAAGCTCGCGAATCTTGCGCACATAGGAGTACTCATTACCCACCAGCGTGTTCTTCACATACTGCTGGGTAATGGTGGAACCGCCACCAGCATCAGCGTTGCCGGTTACCTTACCCACCACGGCGCGGCCGAGGCCGGTGAAGGAGAAGCCGGAGTTATCCCAGAAATCGCGGTCCTCCGCGGCAAGCACGGAGTCCTGCACATAGTCCGGGATCTCATCCAGGTTTACGTGGGTACGGTTGCCTTCCGGCGGCACCAAACGGGCGAGCTGGGTCTGGTTATCGCCCGCGTAAATGGTGGAGACTTGGTTATTGGCCAGGTCCTTGGGCTCCGGAACGGTGTATTGCGAGTACGCATAGGCAAAAAGTCCTGCGGGCAATGCCACAAAGACCAGTAGGAACGCCAAAACGACCCACGGCCAGATGCGGCGTTTCTTCTTCGCCTGCTTTTTGCTGGGGCGAGCCACCTTAGTGGACTTGCCGGTAGATTCCTTCTCGGTCACTGATTCGTGTCCTCATTCATCCCTGATCACAAACTAAATAATTGCAGCTTACTGCCTAAGGCGGTGCGCCGGAAACTAACACGCGTTAAAAGCAGTAGCAGAACGCAACAAGTGGTTCCACCGGCACTGGCGACATACCTCCACCTCGTGCACCGTAAACTCCAAGCCCTCGGCTACAAATTCCGCTATTTCTTTATCACTACGGGCGCTCCCAGCACGCCGGCCGAGGTTCTCTCCATAGACCCAGCGGGTAAGCCGCAAAGGCTCGCCGCACACTGGGCATTCTTTATCCATGGTGCGCCCGTGGTGCTCAGCTGCGGCGCGCAGCAGAAAATCGGCATCGCATACCTCTTCCCGTGTGAGCTGCCCAGCGCGAAATTCGCGCAGATGGTGGGCGCGTTCCCACTCGTGGGAGAGCACATGCTTATAGGCAACGGAATTCACCCGGATCATCCTAATTACCTCTTCTTGATCGATCCACATGGTGTTATGCCACCGCAGGGCATAATTTTCGGCTTAGTCTTGCGCAGTCACTGACAACCACAATTCATGGATATAAAAGGAGTAAACCTTGTCCGAGAAGGTAAAGGTCGCCATCGTGGGCGTCGGCAATTGCGCCACGTCCCTCATTGAAGGCGTGGAGTTTTATCGCAACGCCGCTGCCGATGCAGATATTCCCGGTTTGATGCACACCCAGTTTGGCCCGTATCACGTCGGCGACGTGGAATTTGTTGCCGCTTTCGACGTGGATGCGGACAAAGTGGGCAAGGACCTTGCGGAGGCCACGCGCAGCTCCCGCAATTGCACCATTTCTATTACCGACGTCCCGAACCTGGGCGTTACCGTGCAGCGCGGGCCTACCCTGGATGGCTTGGGCCGTTACTACCAAGAGTCCATTGCGGAATCAGAAGCCCCGCTTGCCGACGTCCCCGCTGTCCTTCGCGAATCCGGCGCCGACGTCGTAGTTTCCTACCTGCCGGTGGGCTCCGAAGATGCGGATAAGTTCTACGCGCAAGCGGCCATCGATGCCGGTTGCGCCTTCGTCAATGCCCTGCCGGTCTTTATTGCCTCTGATCCAGAATGGGCGAAGAAGTTTGAAGACGCCGGGCTGCCCATTGTGGGCGATGATATTAAATCCCAGGTAGGTGCCACCATTACGCACCGCGTCATGGCAAAACTCTTCGAGGACCGCGGCGTGCGCTTGGAGCGCACCATGCAGCTCAATGTGGGCGGCAATATGGACTTTAAGAATATGCTCGAACGCGAGCGCCTCGAATCAAAGAAGATTTCCAAAACGCAGGCCGTCACCTCTAACCTGCACAACTCGCCTATCGCCGGCAAGCGCGAGGACCGCAATGTTCACATCGGCCCTTCGGATTATGTGGAATGGCTCGATGACCGCAAATGGGCCTATGTCCGTTTGGAAGGATCTGCCTTCGGCGAAGTCCCGCTGAACTTAGAGTACAAGCTGGAGGTCTGGGACTCACCTAACTCTGCCGGCATCATCATTGATGCTGTGCGCGCCGCCAAGATTGCCCTCGACCGCGGGGTTGCCGGCCCAGTACTGCCTGCCTCGTCCTACCTGATGAAGTCCCCGCCGGTGCAAAAGGCCGATGACGTGGCACGCGCCGAGCTGGAAGATTTTATTGCCGGAAGCTAACTTTTTAACTTCCAAACTACCGCGCAGAGAAAACGAGCTATACAATCGTTTTCTATGACGCAGCAACATGAGGAGAAGGGCCCCGCTCAATCCCCGTCTACATACGAGGATGCCGTCGAGGTCGCGCGTTCCATCCAACCGGCGCTCAATAAGCTCATCCTTATTTTCCAGCGCACGGCAGAGGGCTCTTCTTTGACCACCTCCCAGGTATCCATCATGAACCAGCTGCGTATGCGGGGTCCATCACGCGTATCCACCATCGCGCAGGCAGAGCTTATCCGCATGCCCACCGCCTCTAACGCGCTCTATCAGCTAGAGCGCCACGGCTACGTAGAACGCCACCGCGATGAGGAAGACCGCCGCGGTGTCCTGGTAGCGCTGACGCAATTGGGCGAATCTGAACTCGCCATCGTTTCACAGCAGCGCGCCTCGGCCTTGGCAGAAATCATGCGGTGGCTAGAGCCTGAAGATTTGGATACCGCGAATGAAGTAGCCACTGTCATCTCCAAGCTTGCAGATGTCTATCGCCCCACAATGAACGGCGAACAGCGCTAGTTTTGCCCGCGGTGATTTCATTTTTCTCCGGCTTAACGTGATAATTGAGGGAAGCGAAATAACCGTAATCGTTCACTAGTTCATATCGTATGGCAACTGATATTTCCGATGGGCATCTCCCAGCCTTGAGCAAAGGCTCGGCCGAAAAGCCACTTCGCATCCTTATTTCTTGGAGCCCCGCTTCCTCCGGCACCGAGGCACTCGAGTGTGCCGCGTGGCTTTCCCGTACCGCTGATATCCAGGTACGCGTCATCTCTACCGTATTCCAGCCGTGGACTACTACTTCCCTCAGCAAACTAGGCGGAAAATATAAAAAATGGTTTAAAGAACAAAAGGAGGCTTGTGCCGCCGCTACCCGTGCCGCCCTCGATGAGGCCGGCGTGCCGCGTAGCTGCTGGGATGAGAAACCCTCCCTATTGGTCGACGGCCCTTCGCGCCCCCAGCTGCTGACGGAAATGGCCAAGAAGTTCGAGGCAGACCTCATCATTTTGGGGCCCAACCAGGCCGCGCCCAAGGGGCGTTTCTTCGCCGGCTCTACGGCCGATACCTTGCTGCATTTTTCTCCTCAACCATTGGGCTTGGTGCCTCGCAAGGTAAAGCTATCCAAGCACGGCGTCACCCGCTTTAACTTTGCCATTACTGAACGCAGCCCGCGCGAAGATCATGAGATGCTCGCCGCAGCCGAGCTTGCCAATCGCTGGAACCTGCCGCTGCGCCTGCTGGCTTTCTCGGCAAAGGGCTTGCTCAGTACCCCGTCGAAGGATAAGCACGATATGGCGCTCGAGCTGGCGGCGGAGTGGCTCGAGGATTCCCTTGCCATGCTGGATCGCGCCCGCGATTGCATCCAGGAGAAATTCCCAGAGCTGGATGTCACCTCTGAAATTGGTTCCGGTGCCGGCTGGGGCGGCGCAGTGGATTCGCTCAAGTGGAAAAAGGGCGATCTCATGCTTATGGCCTCCACCCCGCAAGGCCCCATCGCCCGCGTTTTCTTGGGTTCTACTGCCACGGAGCTGCTGCCGCATATTCGGGTGCCCATCTTGGTCCACCCAGCCTGCGGTTAGGATTGGGGTATGAGCCAGCGACCAGAGCATCCCGAAAACGATCTGACATCCGATGCTGACTATGCCAATCTGCGCCGCCCAGAACCGCAGAGTTTCGATGAGCTGGCCGATGAGCCGGATCCTTTAGAGATTGCCGCTGCTAACCGCCGCTCTACCCGGCAAGCCGTCTGGTACATGCTCGCAGTCCTTGTCATCTCCGCGCTCTATGGCTTCGCGGTCGCGCTCGCCGCTAGGCTTTTGGGCGGTCCTTTATGCGAAGATGGCACCGCTACGTGGCTCTGCACCGATGGGCAGCGCACCTTCTTTAGCCTGACCACCCCGATCATTCCCTTCTTCGGCATGATTGGCTGCGCCATCATCATGGTGCGCAAGCTACACCGCTATCTGCGCTGGCGGAGTTGGATGGCCATTTTCTGGGTGATGGCCTGCAATTTCATGCTCTGGACCATTACCGATATCCAGCTATTTCTCATGGACTCGGCTGCCGCCTAGAAAACTTCCCCCCCTCCCGATGATCCTCCTGCTTGATAATTACGATTCTTATACCTTCAACCTGGCTCACCTCATTGCAGAGGTAGACGGCCGTCACCCACTCGTTATTGCTGCCGGCGAGGCGGAAGGTCTGGCCGAGCGCGTCCGTGCCGGCGAATTTTCTCATGTGGTGATTTCTCCTGGTCCGGGCACGCCTGAGCGGGAGGAGGACTTCGGTGCTGCCCGAGCCATCATCACCGCCGCAGCAGCGGCCGAGATTCCGGTGCTGGGCGTATGCCTCGGCCACCAAGGGCTGGGCCTGTTGGCCGGCGCTCAGGTTTCTCGTGCGCCACAACCGCGCCACGGTTTTGTCTCCACTATTAGCCACTCGGGCGAGGGCATCTTTGCCGGAATCCCGCAAAATTTCGAGGTAGTGCGCTACCACTCCTTGCAGATTGACGAGGTCCCCGGTATCACCGTTCATGCCCGTAGCGAGGATGGCGTCATTCAAGCGCTCAAGGTCGATGGTTTGCCTCACTGGGGCGTGCAATTCCACCCGGAGTCGGTGCTTACCCAGCACGGCCGGGATATTATGCGCAACTTCCTGGGTGGGTTCCGCCTGATCCACCGCGAGGTGCCCGGCGCGGTGGACTGCCCGCGGGTCTTTGCTACCCTGCGCGCCGAAGGAAAAGATGCCTTCTTCCTCGACTCCGCGGATCCGCGCGGGCGCTACTCCATCCTCGGAGATACTGCCGGCACGTTGAGTCGTTCTTTCCGCTATCGGCTCGGTGACGCCCCCGATATCCTTGCCCTCTTGGACCGCGAGCTCGCTACCCGCGTCGCCAACGCCCCAGAACTTCCTTTCACCGGCGGGCTCATCGGCTACCTAGGCTATGAGTGCGCCCAGCTCACCCTGCCCATTGAGTCAAGCCACCGCTCCCCTTACCCAGATGCTTATTTTGTGCGGCCGCAGTCTTTTATGGTCTATGACCACCGGGAAGAAACAGCGCATCTGTGCTGCCTGGCTGGCGACGGCGCCGAGCAACTGCTGGACCGATTAGAAGCCGCCTTGAGTGCGGATGAACCACAGGAGACTGGGGAGGGCAGCGGGGCGTCGCTAAGCGCAGGCGCCTGGCGCAGCCCCGGCTACCTGGAGCGGATTAAGCGCGCTCAGGAGTTCCTGCACGCCGGGGAGAGCTACGAAGTCTGCCTGACCGATACCTACTCGGCCGGGGCCGAGGGGGAGCTTTATTCCCAACTGCGCTCACACAATCCCGCTCCCTATGCCGCGCACCTCGTCTTCGATGGCGTGGAAGTCTGCAGCACCTCGCCTGAGCGCTTCCTCACCGTGCGCGGCCGTGAGGTGGAAGCCAAGCCGATTAAGGGCACTATCTCCGCCGACCAGGATCCGACGTTGCTGACCACGGACCCGAAGACGCGCGCCGAAAACCTCATGATCGTCGACCTGCTGCGCAATGACCTTTCCCGGGTATGCGAGCCCGGCAGCGTGCGCGTACCGAAGTTGATGCAGGTAGAAAGCTATGCCACGGTTCATCAATTGGTGTCCACCATTACCGGAGCGCTGCGCGCCAATGCCACTGCGGTCGATGCCCTCCGCGCCACCTTTCCTCCCGGCTCGATGACGGGCGCGCCAAAGCTGCGCACCTGCGAAATCATCGATCAGCTCGAGACCGGCCCGCGCGGGGTCTACTCCGGCGTGGTGGGCTACTTGGGCTTCGATGGGCAAGCCGATCTCAGCGTGGTCATCCGCACGGCCGTACGCGCGAGCGGTGAGGTCACTATCGGGTCCGGCGGGGCCATCGTTTTGGATTCGGATCCGGCCGCCGAGCTAGAAGAGCGCAACCTTAAGGCGCAGTCCGTATTAGGGGCATGGCAGTGAGTACCTATCTCTGGCACGAGGGCGGCTTTATTCCCAGCCAACCCCATCCCGGTCCCTTTGACGTTGCGGATTCTTGGCGGATGCTTGGCGACGCCCACTCAAGCGCCCTTCGCCTTCACCTCCGGCGCTTCGAGTCGGTGGCGGGGCCGCTTCCCGCTGGGTTCGTGCCTGCGATGCTACAGCGCTTCGCCCCCGGCGATCTTTTTCCCCGCATCTCGCTAGCCGCAGGACAACTGCGCCTCGATATTCGCCCCGCACCCCCTGCACGCCCAGTCACCCGGCTAACCTATGCGCAGGCACCCGACCCGCGCTCGCAGCCTTTTGTCAAGGGCCCCGATTTCCCGGCACTGGCACGCTACCGCGCCGAATACCAGGACGACGGTGCCGATGACACCGTCATTGTGGATTCCTCCGGTGCCATGGTGGAGACCACCACCGGCGCGCTCGTCGCCTGGGAGGAGGAGACGCTTATTCTCTCCACCGGGACGGCGCTGCCCAGCATCACGCTGCACCAGGTCACCCAGCGCGCCGCGGCCCTAGGCATACGGACCGAAACACGCCCGCTCACCCCGGAGCTCGCCACCGAATGCCCCCTGTGGTTCCTCAACTCGCTGCACGGAATCAGCCCGGTGACCGAACTATACACACCTACCGGCATCATCTATCCGCCCTGCAACCAGCACACCGCCACCTGGCAACAGTGGTGGTGGGACTCCTTCCACAAGGAAACGGCGCGCGACTAGCTCTCCTGCTTGGCTAGCTGGGCTGCCAACTGCGTTTGCACTGCATGTTGACCGTAACCAGTCATGGGTACTGACTCTCTAAGTCGACTGTCCTCTACAAACACCTAACCACCCAGTCAGTAAGCACGAGAGCGGCCCCGCCTACTATGTTCGATAGGTAGACGAGGCCGCCGGAGAAAAGACTCAAAATCCTAAGCTGTTTGCTTTGAATTAACTTTCAACTTTCGAGCTATCAAGGTACAAAGGGTCGACATCACTAGTCCCGCACCAAATACCCAAACAAGGGCCGGCGAGAAGATCGCAGTTTGCCCATCATTTTTTAAACCGATTAACAGACCGACTGCAATGGCAATGATGCCGATGATCATTCCTGTCAACTGAACTTTCGCGGACTGTTTCGAGAGAATTAACGTGGTAATTGCGGAAACCGCAGATAGAATAATGACCACAGTGCCGATCCAACCGATTCTGACTGGGGCCATAAGAACGAGAGCCACCCCTAAGACGGCCGCCACCAATTCAGGCCAAAGCGGACGGAGGTTTCCACTTGCCATAGTTACTCTCCTTTGCTTCTCTTATCCCGAAATCGTAGGGTTCCACTGGCTAGGATGAACTGCAGTCACAAAAGCAAAATAGGTTCCTGCAGTAGAAAGACAGCCTCCCCTACGCGGATCGGCAGCATTTGGATAAACGCTCTTGCAAATATGAACCATGTCCTTATTTAGTTGAATATTGCAGCCCACACGCTCACCGGGATCCTGATGGGCTCCGTAGCACATGTCGTGCTTTGCGCATGCGCCAGAGAAATCAGCATTGTCGCCAGGAGCGGGGAACTGATCGGGAGAATTCGTACAATAGTCATTCAGATTTCCCTTTGAAGGGTCATACACATAACCCGGTGGGGGTTCAACCCCTGCTCGGTTGAACATTACAATGTGCTTATCAGCAAGAGCCTTTTGAGTCTCGGTAGATGTAGTTACAGGTTCCTCTTCAAATTCGGCATCGAGATCAAGATTCTGAGATGCTGCCCACTCATCCAATTGCTTAGCAACCTCGGGAGGCAATTCTTTTCCAACAGCATCATTAACCGCGTTCACCGTCTCATCAGTTTGTTCAGCCGCAACGGCGGACGGAACTGCAACAGAAATCGCACCTAGGGCAACGAGTGCAGCCGCGGCAACGCGCCCCCCTTCATCTTAAAATTGGGCATAAACTAAACTCCTCAAGTCAAATGTGAAAACCTTAGGCCCGCCTGCCACCGATGCGTACGATCTTTGCAGCGCAACGGCCAAAGCTGGACCTATAAAAATCAACATACTTGAAAATACTATGCAGCAAGTAAAATGGCAGTAAAATCTTATTAATACTTTGGTTAACACTCAGCCCACGCAAAGACGAAGCAAAGCATCTGCTGGGCGCTGCATCTAGCGATCTCGCGCCTGTTTTAAAGTACCTAGCAATTTCTAATCAAGCCTTGGAATCTTGGTCGACGAATTTTGCTGCTACCTCGGCGCAATCTGGCCGGCCGCAGTGTTGGGTTTCTACGTGCTGGATGCAGTCATCACATATAAGCACCTGCTGGCGGCAGGTATCTTCATTGATGCAATTGTGGAAGGTATTCGTGCCTTTGCCACAGTGCACGCAATGGCCCAGCTGGATAAAGCCTGGGTCCTGGAGTCCTTGGCCAAACTCATGGTGCATGCGCTTATCAAAGACGTACATTGAGCCTTCCCACAGGCCATCATTGCCGTACTTTTCGCCATAGCGCACGATGCCACCATCGATCTGGTAGACCTCTTTGAAACCACGATTCTTCATCAACGAAGACAGGATCTCGCAGCGAATACCGCCGGTGCAATAGGACACCACCGGCTTATCTTTCATCCAGTCGTACTTGCCGGACTCAATTTCTTCGATGAAGTCATGCGTGGTTTTCACATCGGGCACGACGGCATTTTTAAACTTGCCAATCTCTGCCTCCATGGCGTTGCGCCCATCAAAGAAGACGACTTCCTCGCCACGTTCTTCTACTAGTTTATTAACCTCTTCTGGCTTGAGGTGCACGCCGCCCCCGACGACGCCGTTTTCATCCACCTTCAGCTCGCCCGGCGCGCCAAAGGCCACGATTTCATCGCGCACCTTGACCGAAAGGCGCGGGAAGTCATCCGCTCCGCCCTCGGACCACTTGAACTGCATGCGCTTAAAGCCTGGGTATTCCTTGGTCTGGCGGACGTAGCGCTTGCAGGCTTCCATATCGCCACCTACGGTGCCGTTGATGCCGTGCTCAGAGATGAGGATGCGGCCCTTGAGACCCAGGGACTCGCACAGGGTGCGCTGCCACAGCATGATTGCGGTGGGATCTTCGATGGGGGTAAAGCAGTAATACAGGAGAACTTTGCCAATAGTCACGCCCCAATCTTAGGCCCGCAGCTGGGTAGATCCCCAATCTTGTAGTTGTTCTTTATAAGACTGCGGCCCCTCCAGCACGGGCTGAAAGGGCCGACCCTCTACTACGCAGAACCTAGCGCTTCTGGTACAGCGCTTTCTTGCGGGCAAAGACGGGATCAGAGGTCACGAGCACGCCCAAATTGCGGAAGATTCCCTCATCCACCGAACCCAGGATGGTGGTGGTGTGAACGTCGCACCCGGCAAGCTCCTTGATCTGTTCCAGCGCCTTTCGGGCATTGTCATCCTTAGCTGCAGACACGGACAGGGCGATGAGCACCTCGTCGGTATGCAGGCGTGGATTCTTGGAACCCAGGTGCTTGGTCTTAAGCGTTTGAATCGGCTCGATGGATTCGGGCGAAAGCAGATGGATATCGTCATCGATGCCGGCCAGGTGCTTCAGGGCGTTGAGCAGCATCGCGGCCGAGCAGCCCAGCAGAGGCGCGGTACGGCCGGTGATCATGGTGCCGTCGTGCAGCTGCATAGCAGAGGCAGGCTCGCCGGTTTCTTCCGCACGTTGGCGCGCGGGCGCCACCACGGGGCGATCTTCTACCTTGATGCCGGCCTTAGCCATGATGACCGCGGCACGCTCAGATTGTTCGGTACCCAAGCCAGCGCGGGCCTCTTCCACCTGAGCCTTAAAGTAGCGGCGGATGATTTCTTGCTGGGCGGCGGCGCGGCACACGGCGTCATCAGTAATGCAGAACCCAGCCATGTTCACGCCCATGTCCGTGGGAGACTCATACGGGGTGGTGCCGGTGAGCTTTTCCAACAAGGTGCGCAGCAGCGGGAATGCTTCCACATCACGGTTATAGTTCACGGTGGATTCACCGTGGGCGGACAGATGGAAGTGGTCAATAATATTGGAATCGTTGAGGTCCACCGTGGCGGCCTCATAGGCCAAGTTCACGGGGTGTTCAAGGGGGAGATTCCAGATAGGGAAAGTTTCAAACTTAGCGTAGCCAGCATTATTGCCGCGCTGGTGCTCGTGGTAAACCTGCGAGAGCGCAGTGGCCAGCTTGCCGGAGCCAGGGCCCGGCGCGGTGACAACGACAAGATCGCGGGAGGTTTCCGCAAACTCATTGCGGCCAAAACCCTCTTCGGACACGATTAGGTCCGTATTGGTGGGGTACCCAGGGATAACGCGGTGTCGGGCCACCTTGAGGCCAAGGCGCTCTGCCTTTTCGATGAAGGCCTCGGCTTGGGAGTTTCCCTCCTCCAGCTGGGTCATGACGATGTTTTCCACCAAGAATCCGCGGCTGCGGAATACATCTACAAGGCGCAGCAGGTCATCTTCGTAGAGGATGCCTAGGTCGGCGCGCACCTTCTGGCGGGAGATGTCCTTGGCATTGATGCAAATGAGGATTTCTACGTCCTCTTTGATGCGCTCCAGCATCGCGATTTTATTGTCCGGGGTGAAACCCGGCAGCACGCGGGAGGCGTGCATATCGTCAAAAAGTTTGCCGCCCATCTCCAAATAGAGTTTGCCGCCGATTTCCTCGCGGCGGGCGTGAATGTGCTTTGACTGCAGCTCGATATATTTCTCGCGGTCAAAGCCGATTTTGTGCGTCATGATTTGAAAGCCTTCCCCTGAGTTAAATCATTCCGCATTTCGAGTTTACGCTATTGTCACCTCCCAAATAAGTGGGCTGGTTAGCGGCAGGTTTGGCCGAAAATTCTTCCCGATTAGACTGGCTTCTATGCCTGAAGGTCACGTCATCCACCGCCTAGCCAATAAATTCAACGCGGATTATCGCGGTATGCCGCTGCGCGTGACCAGCCCGCAGGGGCGCTTCGCGGCGGAGGCGGAGATTCTCGATGGCGAGCGCATCGAGCTGGCCGAGACCTACGGTAAGCATCTTTTTGTACACTTCACCGCTCCGGATCCGCGCCATATCCTCTATATTCACTTAGGGCTCATCGGCAAGCTGCGCTTCGAGCCCCGCGAGGAGACCGGCGGACAGATTCGGGTGCGCATTGATAATGGCACCGAGGCCGCCAACCTGCGCGGACCACAGTTTTGCCGCTTGCTTACAGAAGAGGAGTACCGCGCACAACTGGCCAAGGTAGGCCAGGATCCGCTGCGCCCAGACGCCGATGTGGAGGCCTTATGGGCCAAGGTGCACAAATCGCGACGCAGCATTGGCTCGCTGATGATGGACCAGCACCTCTATGCCGGCGTGGGCAATATTTACCGCGCAGAAACCCTCTTTCGCCATGGCCTCTCCCCTTTCCTGCCTGGCCGCGACGTTTCCCGTGAAACCTTTGACGCCACGTGGGCCGACCTAGTGCAGCTAATGGAGTACGGGGTGGAGCACGGCCGCATCGATACGGTTCGGCCCGAGCATTCTCCCGAAGCCATGGGGCGCGAACCGCGTAAAGACGACCATGGCGGGGAGGTATATGTCTATCGCCGCGCCGGTTTGCCCTGCTATGTGTGCGGCACCCCAGTGGCGGAAAGAGTCATGGAGGGACGCAACCTATTCTGGTGTCCGACCTGCCAGCCGGCTCCTTAAAGGCCTATCCTGGCGGGCATGCGATATGCCTATAGCGTTGCTGCCGTCCGTGCGGCGGAGGATTCCCTTCTAGCCCAGCAAAACTTTGCCGATGAGCTCATGCGCTTGGCCGCGCGCGGCGTAGCAGCCACGGCCGCAGCCATGCTCGGCCCTGGGCGGCGAGTGAGTATCCTCGTCGGCCCAGGCGGCAATGGCGGCGATGGCCTCTACGCTGGCGCTTTCCTGGCGGAGGATGGTTATTCAGTCGAGGCCATCCTCGCGGCGAATAGCGCCCACGAACCCGCACTGCAGGCGTTTACCGCAGCCGGCGGGACCATTGTGCACAGTCTGGGGGATGCCGATCTGCTTATCGACGCCGTCGCCGGCCTCTCCTCCACCCGCGGCCTTTCCGGTGCCCCGCTCAGCGCCTATGCCGAAGCCAAAAAGCGTGGCGTTCCAGTCCTAGCGGTGGATATTCCCTCCGGGATTAACGCCGATACCGGTGTGGCTGCGACCGATGCGGTGGAAGCGGACGTGACCATTAGCTTTGGCTGGGCCCGCGCCGGACACTTCTGTGCCCCAGAATGCGGCGCGGTGGTGCTCTGCGATCTCCTCTTGCCAGGCGCGCCGCGCTCTTTTGCAGAAGAGCTGTCTGCCACCGCAGAACCGGTGGGCCATATCGCCAATGAACCCACCATCCCCTTGCCCTATCAGTGGCCAACCGAGCCGGTACTCACGGGTGACCAAGGCCTGGTTACCGCCCCAAAGCCGGTGGGCTGCACGGGGCCAATTCTGGATCCGACGCCGGGGGCGAAAAGCACCAAGTACACCGGTGGGGTTACCGCGGTATGCGCTGGCAGCACTACCTTTCCCGGCGCGGGCATACTCGCCGCCACGGGCGCGGTGCGGGCCACCCCCTCCATGGTCCGCGTCGTAGGAAATGACTCTGTAGTCGCAAGCCTGCCGGAGGTAGTGCCCCATGCATGCGCCGAAGAAAAGGTCCATGCTCAAGCCTGGGTGGTAGGCCCAGGGCGAGGCACCGGGCCGAAAGCGGCAGCGGAATTACAGGCTGTGCTGGCACGCAAGCTGCCTACAATTATCGATGCGGATGCGCTCACGGTGCTCGCAACAAATGAGGATCTGCGCAAACTTGTGCGCGATCATCCCTGCGCCATTCTGACCCCGCATGCCGGGGAATTTGAGCGGCTCTATACGGCTACGCTTGGCCGCGCACTCGATCTTTCGGAGGGTTTAGGCGTACGCCTACAGGAGCTTGCCTTAGCGCTCGACTGCTTTATCCTGCACAAAGGCCGGATCACCACGGTCACGGCCCCCGGTCAGGAAATTTATGGCATGAACGCGGGACACTCCTATGCAGCTACCGCCGGATCCGGTGACGTGCTTTCTGGCATCCTTGGCGCCACGCTAGCCCAGCTGAATATCGCTGAGGTGGATGCGAAGGGGATCATTGCGGAGATCTTGCACGCCGCAGCCATACACCAACACGCTGCCGCTATTGCCGCCCATACCCCAGACGGCTTCGGAATTTGCTCCGCCTCCCAGATTGCCGCGGCGGTGCCCCAAGCAATCGCACGGTTGCTAGTGATGCGACGCTAGCTGAGCGCGGAAACCTTCTCCTGCTCAGAAACGTGGCCGTCTTTGACCTCGACCACGCGGTCAGCGAAGGTCAGCAGGGAGCGGTCGTGGGTCACCAGCACGGTAGCGGTCTTCATCTCCTGGGTGACATCGCGCAAAAGGCGGATGATCTCCTGGGAAAGGTGAGAATCGAGCGCAGAGGTAGGCTCATCCGCCAGCAGCAGGTCTGGCTGCTCCATGAGCGCACGAGCGATATTGACGCGCTGGCGCTGGCCGCCAGACATCTGGCCCATGCGGCGGTTTCCCATACCTGCCAGGCCCACAAAGTCCAATAGCTCATCGGCACGCTGTGGGCGCAGCTTGCGGCCAGCGATGTGATCCATAATCAATAGTTGGTCGCGCACATTGAGCGAGGACAGCAAGTTGGCCTGCTGAAAGATGATGGACCGGGTGCCATCTACCTGTACGAAACCAGAATCCGGGGTAATAAGCCCAGCGGCTACGGATAACAGAGTGGACTTGCCGGAGCCAGACTCGCCCACGATGGCGGTCAGGCTATTGGATTCGGCCTTGAGGGAGGCGTCGGCAAGCGCAGTAGTGGTTGTCTCGCCGTCCTGGTAGGTCACGGTGGCATTGCGAATATCAAGAATGGTGGACATGTTAAGCGTTTCCTCCAAGTGCATCGAGTGGGTTGGCTTTAGCTACGCGGCGGGTAGCGACGAGGGCGCCGGCCATACCGAGGACCCAAATACCAACCGCAGGAACGGCAATGCTGCGCAAAGAGACATCGAAAGGAACGGTGCCGGAGGCGAGCGCGCCGAGCGCCCACCCAACGACAGCGCCCAGGATGGTGCCGGCAGCCAAGATGATGGCGGCTTGTGCCAGGGCATCGCGCAGCAGGTAGCGCACGGTGGCGCCCAGCGCGCGCAAAATGGACAGGTCTCGGGTGCGCTGAATGGTCCATACGGTCAAGAAAGCGACGGTGACTAGCGCGGAGATGCCGTACAAGAAGCCCTGCATGGTAAGCAGCGAGCCGCGTTCAGACTGATAGCCCGCCAGACCGGTGAAGGACTTAGAAACCTTGACGGAGCCGGGAACCTCATGCTTATACAGTGCGGCGGTGCTCACCACGCCCTTCGGGGCGTGGCTAATCTGCTGCCAAGACTCGGTGGAAGCCCATACCACCGCAGAGTGGGAGTACATGGTCTCCGGAACAGTGCCCTCCACCGAGAAATCGGTGCCGCCTAGGGTGACGGTTTCGGCCGCATCGATGGAATCTGGCAGGAGCACGCCCTGCTCTGGGATGGTCTTATCGGTGCCCGGAACCTGGGTGCCGGCTGGCAAGCTGAGGACGGCAACGCCGCCGTGACCCTCCAGCTTGGTCTGCGCCGCGCCGAGGGGAATACCGTCGCTGGCGATATCGCCGGCATGCATCGCGGACTCGCTGAAGGAGGGGTCCTCGGTAGAGAAGGAAATATACGGGTACTCCTTTTCCAGGGACTCCAAAGCGGAAGTATTTTGCTTGGAAAGGCCCTCCGTTAGGCCGGAGAGCATCACCAGCAAAAGGGTGATGAGCGCAACCGTGCCGCCGATAAGCGCGAAGCGGCCGCGCGCTGTGGTGATTTCTCTGATTGCTAGGAACATACTTCTATATTCGCTTTATGCAGGTCAGAAGTAATCGGCCAGCTCGCTGAACCTCTAGTCAACCAAGTGGTTGATTCACTGTCCACCCTTGCGCGGATATCCTGGGTGGTTGTGTTTAAAGGACAGAAATTATGGGTCTATGGTTTGCACGCCATGTTCGCGTTTCTGCTGGTCTTCGGCGTAGCGCGTGCCTACGTGGACGGCCGGCTCGATGCCCGCGTTATTGGCCTAGCCATCGCACTCGCCGTGGTGTATGCCGCACAACGCTGGTTGCCCACGTGGCTTTGGCTGGGTGGACTTTGCCTCCTCTGGCTGGGCTTGATGGTCCATGCGCAGGATTTCATGTGGCTGGAATTCCCGCTTATTTTTGTCTTTCTGCGCGCCTTGCCCACCGTTCCTGGGTTGGTATCCATCGCCATATTGTGGGCGGCTGCCGCTTTCATCCCCGCCTGGCTACATCCTGAGGGCTGGTCCATCGCTGCGGCGGTAGGACCGCTTATCGGTACCGCCTTTGCGGCCACGGTCTTTTTCATCCAGCGGCGACTGCAGGCGGAGGCGGCGCACCACAGGGACATCGCTAGGCAGCTGCGCGAAACCCAGGCCGAGCTAGCCGCAAGCGAGCACCAAGCCGGCCGGCTGGAGGAGCGCGAGCGGCTCTCTCGCGAGATTCATGACACCGTCGCACAAGGTCTTAGTTCTATTCTGCTGCTCTCCCGTGCGGCCCGCGGCACCACTGATCCAGCAACCAAAGAAGAACAGCTGGAAATTATCGAGGAAGTCGCCAGCGAGAATCTCGCCGAGGCCCGCCGCTTTGTCCGAGAGCTCGCCGGCCCCGATGAGCGGCTGGAAACCCAGCTCAATTCCCTGCTATCCCAAATGCGCAGCCGCGTGAAAGCCTTGGGCGAAGATACCACCTTTGAACTGGTGGTCTCCGGCAGCGGCAAGGTGCCTGCCCAGATCAAAAAGGTCATTGTGCGGGCCGCGCAGGAGGGTCTCAACAACGTCATCAAACACGCCCACGCCTCGCGCGCAGTGGTCACGCTCGGACTTTTCGAAGATGCTGTCACCCTGGACGTTGTTGATAATGGATGCGGCGTAACCGCCTCCCCTAGCAGGGATAATAAGGATCATGGCTTCGGGCTTACCGGCCTGCGCGACCGCGTGGAGAGCGTGGGCGGCACTATGAACCTAGAATCGGGCGAAGGCACCGCCCTGGCCGTCCGTATCCCGCTGAAGGAGCGAAGCAATGGTTAATGTCATGCTGATTGATGATCACCCAGTGGTCCGCGCCGGCCTGCGCGCCATCCTCAATACCTTCTCCGATGTCGAGGTAGTAATGGAGGGCTCCACCGGCGCGGATGTGGATAAGCTTTTTACTGCAGATGCCCCGCAGGTAGACGCTGTGGTCTGCGATATCCAGATGCCCGACGTGGATGGCATCGCAGCCACCAAGCGCGTAGTAGACGCCGGCGGCCCGCCCGTGCTCATCTTGACCACCTATGACACGCAGGCCGATATCCTCGCCGCCGTGGAAGCCGGCGCGATGGGCTACCTGCTCAAGGACTCCCCCGAGCAGGCGTTGCACGAAGCCGTGCTCAATACCGCCGCGCACCGCCGCACCCTAGCGCCGGAGGTTGTGGATCTCCTCGCCCAGCGTGTAGGCCGACCGCAAGAATCACTGTCCACCCGCGAGCTGGAAATCTTGCGGGCGTTATCTAGCGGTTCCTCTAATAAGGAGCTAGCCAAGCAGCTGTTCATTTCCGAGGCCACGGTCAAGACCCACCTCATCCATATTTTCCAAAAGTTGGGCGTGGAAACCCGCACCGCCGCGGTGACCGTGGCACGAGAGAGAAAGCTCATTTGATGCTGGACTGCATAGTCATTGGTGCCGGCCAGGCAGGCCTCGCGGTGGGTTATTACCTGCGCAAGAAGGGCCTAGAGTTTGTCCTTCTGGATGCAGAATCCGGTCCTGGCGCAGCCTGGCGCCATACCTGGCCCTCCCTGACGCTTTTTAGCAATGCGACCTCTTCCAACCTGCCGGGATGGCCCATGCCCCACTACGAGGGCTTTCCACCGGCCAGCCATGTTATTGATTATTTTGCACGCTATGAGCAGCGTTATGAACTGCCCATTCGTCGGCCAGTCACAGTGGATGAGGTGACCCATGACGGCGCGTACTTCCACGTTTATGCGGGGGAAGAGAAACTCACCTCGCGCACGGTCGTAGCGGCAACGGGAACGTGGTCCGCACCTTTTATTCCCTACTACCCCGGCAACTTTGGCGGAAGGCAATGGCATTCCGCCTTCTATCCAGGCCCCGCGGACTTTGCCGAATCTACCGTGGCGGTCGTGGGCGCGGCCAATTCCGGTGCCCAAATCGCGGCCGAGCTCCTACTCTCCGGCGTAGAGACAACCTGGTACACCCGCAGCTCCCCGCGGTGGATGCCCGATGATGTTGATGGTCGAGTCCTGTTTCAGCGCAATCGCGCCCGCCTCAACGCAATGCTGCGCGGCGAACCAGACCCCGGCGCGGATTCGAACCTGGGCGATATCGTGATGGTCCCACCTGTCTTGCGGGCGCGGGATTCCGGGCTCTTGCAGGCCACTCCAATGTTTTCATCCCTCGATGAGGTCAACACAGACCACCTCATCTGGTGTACCGGCTTCCGGCCTGCCCTCCGGCCTATCCGCGGGCTCCTTGATGGTACCTCCCCCACCGTCGACGGTCTCTTCCTCGTAGGCTACGGCACCTGGACCGGACCCGGCTCCGCCACCATTACTGGGGTAAGCCCCTTTGCTAAACAGACTGCGCAAGCCGTTGCGAATATATGTGACTAAAGCTATAGGGTGCTCCCCACCTATTCGACTAAACTGCCTCCTCACAAGCAGTGCCAAACAATAAGGAAAAGCTGGTTTATTCATGTCCGCCTGGGATCTCTACGATGACCTCATCGATGCCATTCCCCGTGACATAGTGGTCTCCCGCGCTGCCCAAAACCCGCGGTGGACCCGCGTTTACACCGAAAGTCCTAGCTGCGGCGTGGCCATGACCATGTCAGCAACCTCCCGCCCCGCCCAGATGAGCGCTGAGTACTCCGGCGTTCCCTTACGTGCCATCGCACAGCTGGCCAAGAGTTGGAATTTCTCAGAGGCGTCCTTCGGCATGGCTGCGCTCAATTCCTATTACGCCACGCCTTCCGTGGCTGATGAACATGGCTTTGCGCTTGCCGACGCCCCCTGGCCCCAAATCTTCGATCCCTTCCGCGAAGCCGTCGCGGGTAAGAAGGTCGCCGTAATTGGCCACTTCCCTTTTGCGCCTAAGGCGCTCAACCAGGCGGCGGATTTTTATATGCTAGAGCGTTCGCTCAATGAGGGCGACTACCCCGATTCCGCCGCCGAGTACATACTGCCCGAGTGCGATTATGTCTTCATTACCGGCTCCGCCTTTGTTAATAAGACCGCGCCCCGCCTGCTCGAGCTCTCCCGCGAGTCCATCAATGTAATCTTGGGGCCCTCAACGCCTCTGGCCCCTATTCTCCTTCAGGACTACGGGGTATCACAGGTAACCGGCATAGTTCCCACCGACGCCGCCGGTATGTTTGAGTGCCTCGAAGAGGGAGATTCCCTCGATATGTTTAATTTCGGGCACCGCGTCAGCCTGGGTACTTAGACAATTACTCCGGCCACAATCGCAGCGGCGAGGGCACCCAAGCCCAATGCAGCCATCCAGCCGATAGCGCGGACGGCTCGCAGCTGCGCCTGTGCGCTCTTGCGGCTAACTAGGAACGCGCCCAAGGACGCTCCAAGGGTATTGAAAACCACATCGTCGACATCGCTAAAGCCCAGTGAGAATACATATTGGGTAGTTTCGATGCCCAAGCTGAGCGCCATCGCTAGAAGGATGGTTCCGCCACGGCCAAAGCGGACGTGGCGCGAATTTTGCCCCATCACTACCAAGCACGCGCCAAGTGGGAAAAAGAGCGCTATATTGCCCAAGGTATTGGTCCACGGCCCCCACCACGGATGAGGGTTATTAAAGCCGTTGAACATTTGCAGATCCAGGCTGCGGCGGGCATGTGCAGAGGCATCGAGCACGCCGGGAATATCAATAAACGGCTTGCCCACTGTAGCTACGGCAATAGCCACCACAACGACCACGCAGGCAACGCCAGCACTGCGCCACAACGTGCGCTTGGAAGGCGCGCCTTGCGCCCTTACCTGGTGCGAAGTGCGGGTGGATCCAGTGGTCGTCGTCATAATGCCCAAGTTAACAAGCCTGTCTGAAAAATTCCCGGGAGATTCGCTGTCGAATCCCTGCATCACATTTAACGTACGATGGTGAGCATGAGCACGCTACTAGTAACTCGCAACGAAGACAAAACCGTCACGACCTCCTTTGAAGAGGGAGAGTTCCTCAGCGAGGGTGACCTTACCGTTGATGTTTCTTATTCTTCCCTGAATTACAAGGACGCCATGGCAATCGCGGGCGACCGCGGTGTGATGCGCACCAGCCCCTTGGTTCCAGGCATCGACGTGGTCGGCACCGTTGCCGAGTCCAGCGTAGAGCGTCTACCGGTGGGTACCTTGGTCGCCTCCTTCGGTGATGGCCTTGGCGAGTTCCGCCACGGCGGCTACACCCCGAAGCAGCGCGTTAACTCCCAGGCCACCGTCGCGCTCCCCGCAGACTTCACCGCAGAACAGGCAGCTGCTGTCGGCACCGCGGGTTATACCGCTGCACTGTGCGTCAACTCTTTGCGCGGGCTTCCCGATGGCCCCGTTTTGGTCACCGGCGCAACTGGCGGTGTCGGCTCCATCGCCGTGAACCTCCTGTCCAATGCCGGGTACGAGGTCCACGCCATGACCGGCCGTCCAGATGACTATTCCCAGTATCTTCACGAGCTCGGTGCCCACACCATTGTGGACCGCGCCGAGTTCGCCGAGGCCGGAAAACCCTTGCAGAAGGCTACCTATGCCGGTGCTGTCGATACCTCCGGTTCCCATGTCTTGGCCAATGTATTGGCTCGCACGGTTTGGGGCGGTACCGTCGCCTCCACCGGTATGGCCGCCGGCCCGGATCTTCCCACCACCGTGCTGCCATTCATTCTGCGCAATGTGCACTTGGCAGGCGTCAATTCCGTAGACGCCCCACTGCACTACCGCCAGAACGCTTGGCAGCTCTTGGCCCGCAAGCTAGACCGTTCCATTCTTGAGTCCCTGACCACAACGATTCCACTTTCGGACGTGGTCGAGGAATCCAAGTCCCTTCTAGAGGGCACCCACCACGGACGCACCGTCCTCAAGATTTCCTAGGCTGCGCCCTAGCTAATTTTCCCGGGCACCCGCCGTCATGGCGGGTGCCTTTTGCATACGCGGTTAGGCTTCAGAAGCGAACTCTCCAGCGCCCTGCTCATCAATCCCACGCAACAACTTCCGAGAAATTTCCCCCAAAGTTTGTAGGTCTTCGTCACTAAGGGTGCTCACCACGATTTCATCAACTGCGGCGGTATGGCGCGCTATTGCCGCACTGAAGGCAGCACTCCCCTTTTCCGTCACAGTGACTTCAATGGCTCGAGGCCCAAGTTCCGGCGCTTCCCGCCTGGAGACCAATTTTCGTGATTCCATGCGCACCAGCTGTCGATGCAGGCGCGATTTTTCCCATCGTAGTTCCGTCCCCAATTCATGCGGACGGGTATGAATCTTGCGGCGGCGATGCAACACCGCTAACACCGCATAGTCCGCCTCGCTCAGACTAGAGTCTCTCTGCAACTGTGTAGAAAGTCGCACGTGGAGCGCCTCTTGCATAGTGACAAAATCTCCCCATGCCGCACTCTGCTCCACACGCATGGCTATCCTCCTTCGATTGCCGTTATTTAACAGCTTAAACAGCGCAGTTGATCTAGCAACCCATTAGGCGATCGGGAGTTGATACAACAACTCCTACTACTTTAATACGGCGGGCGTATAGCATGTCAACAATTTAATGCCCCTACATCTTTAGGGCCAAAGTCATAATTGCTTTGCTTTTGGAACACTATTGGCCGGGTTATCCAAATATTTAATCCGTTATGTTATTGCCGCAAAAATTAAATAGTTAAACAAAAAGTCTTAGTAGCGATCCGTCCGCTGGAACAAACGGCGTCTCGGGAGAAGCGACCGAAGTGTTTAAAATGGCGAGCATGGATAAGCTATTTAGCACATGTGGTTTTGATCTAATGGATATAGAAGAGCTCATCGCAGAGCTACCCACAAGCCGCGAAATATGGGATGCACCTGGATTTGATCGAGTCCTTTTTCACGCAGATCCGTCCGATATGGCGGTCACCGCGATGGAGTACGAAGGGAAGTGGGCCGCAGTTCCTTTGTATCGGGGAGGGGAACAGGCCCTAGGAACGATTTATCGCGCAACGCCCTATATCGGCATTGTGGAGACGGGGGATTTACGGTTCGCAGCACTGGCGGATGCACCCTTTGCCCTGCCAGCGGGAAACCCCGTCGGAGGCGAAAAGCTAGAGGGACAGGTCCAGCCGGCGGTTGTGGCCTTGCGGTACGAGGTGGGGGAGCCGGAGGAATTTTCTTTGAATTCTCCTGCTACCGAGCGCTTTTATCGGAACTTAAAGCCCAGCATGCTCAACCCGCAGGTAGAGGTGGCGGGAACCATCGGGCACATCGCCAAGCACAGCAATGAGCTGGGCATGGGGGAGTTTTGGGTATGCGACCTCGACGGCCTGCCGCTCATTGTGAACGAGAAACTGGAGGTCGGCCAGGGAATCCGGGCACACGGCATAGCGCTGTGCGCCACGGAGTTTTGGGAGGAGTGACTACTTGACGACGAGGTTGACCATGCGGCCCGGCACGTAGATCTTCTTCACTACGTTCTTTCCACTAGTCAGTTCGGCGATCTTGGCATCGGCCAGAACAACCTCGAAGACCGCCTCCTGGTCGGCATCGGCAGCTACGTTGATGCGGGCCTTTACCTTGCCGTTGATCTGTACGGGCACCTCGATTTCATCATCTACCAGGTACTTTTCCTCAAAGGCGGGGAAGGGCTGATAGGTAATGGTCTCGTCGTGGCCAAAGCGCTGCCACAGTTCTTCCGCGATATGCGGGGCGATGGGGGAGACCAACTGGGCGATTGGTTCCACGGCGGCGCGCGGTGCCTCGGTGCGATAGGTTTTGGTCAGGTAGTTGACGTACTCGATGAGCTTGGCCACCACGGTATTAAGCCGCAGGTTCTCATAATCATCGCGCACGCCCGCGATGGTGCGGTGCAGCTGCTTGAGATCATCCTCGCTCAAATTGGCGTCGGTAGTGGCCAGCTCTCCGGTGTCCTCATTGACGGCAAGGCGCCACAGGCGCTGCAGGAAGCGCTGGGAGCCGACGACGTCCTTGGTAGCCCACGGGCGGGAGGTGTCCAACGGACCCATGGACATTTCATACACACGCAGGGTATCGGCACCAAAGACGCGGCAGATATCGTCCGGAGCTACAGCATTCTTCAGGGACTTGCCCATCTTGCCGTATTCCTGATTGACCTCTTCTCCGTTGTAGTAGAACTTGCCGTCCTTTTCTTCTACCTCAGCAGCTGGCACGTACACGCCGCGGGAATCGGTGTAGGCATAGGCCTGGATATACCCCTGGTTGTACAGGCGACGGTAGGGCTCTTGAGAGCTGACAAATCCCAGGTCAAAGAGCACCTTATGCCAGAAGCGGGAGTAAAGCAGGTGCAATACGGCGTGCTCGACACCGCCGACATAAAGGTCGACACCGCCCGGATCCTGTGGACCATGCTGGTCCGGTCGCGGGCCCGTCCAATAACGCTCGTTTTCGATATCGCAGAATGCCTCATCGTTGCGGGGATCGATGTAGCGCAGTTGGTACCAGGAAGAACCTGCCCACTGCGGCATTACGTTGGTATCGCGGAAGTAGGTCTGCGGGCCGTCACCCAAATCAAGTTCTACCTCGACCCAGTCGCGCACCTTAGCTAGCGGGGGTTGTGGTTCGGAATCCTTATCCTCTGGATCAAAAGAAACCGGCTTATAATCTTCTACCTGTGGAAGCTCCACTGGCAGCATGGATTCTGGCAGGGCGTGGGCAAAGCCATCCTTGTCATAGACGATGGGGAAGGGTTCGCCCCAGTAGCGCTGGCGGGCGAAGAGCCAATCCCGCAGCTTATACTGCACCTTTTCCCGGCCAGAGCCGTCCTTTTCCAGCCATTCAATGGCCTTGGCAATAGCCTCGGCCTTATTCAGGCCGTTGAGATCTAGGCCCTTGTCATTGGCAGAATTAACCAGGGCACCGTCCTCGGTCCAGGCTTCTTCGTCCACGTTGCCGCCAGAAACAACCTCCGTAATGGGCAGGCCGAAGGTCTTGGCAAACTCGTAGTCACGGGTATCGTGCGCTGGAACTGCCATGATGGCGCCGGTGCCGTAGCCGGTCAGCACGTAGTCGGCGATAAAGATCGGGACCTTTTTCCCAGAAACCGGATTGGTGGCATAGGTACCCAGGAAGACGCCGGTCTTTTCCTTGTTTTCCTGCCGCTCTAGATCAGACTTGGCGGCAATATCGGTGCGGTAGGACTCCACGGCCTCCTTGGGATCATCGTGACCGTAGGTCCAACGCTCGTCTACGTCATCGTCATAAGGGATGGGGGAGAGGAGGGCATCGACAAGCTCATGCTCTGGGGCCAGCACCACGTACTCGGCGCCGAAAAGCGTATCCGGTCGAGTGGTAAAGACCTCGATCTCATAGCCCTCAGCGGGGAAGGAGACCTCCGCGCCGCGGGAACGCCCAATCCAATTGCGCTGCATGGACTTGACCTTCTCCGGCCAATCCAAAAGCTCTTGATCATCGAGCAGACGATCGGAATAGGCGGTAATGCGCATCATCCACTGGGACAAATTCTTGCGAAATACGGGGAAGTTGCCGCGCTCGGACTTGCCCTCTGCGGTGACCTCCTCGTTTGCCAGCACGGTACCCAAGCCTGGGCACCAGTTCACCGTGGAATTAGACAGGTA
This sequence comes from Corynebacterium sp. KPL2825, assembly GCF_037908445.1. Lineage (NCBI taxonomy): Bacteria > Bacillati > Actinomycetota > Actinomycetes > Mycobacteriales > Corynebacteriaceae > Corynebacterium > Corynebacterium sp. KPL2825. Next base: position 40,023 of record NZ_JBBMGI010000008.1, read on the forward strand.
GACCAAGCGGAATTCATCGATAGCCGCGGCCTTTTCCTCTTCGGTGAGGTCCTCGTAGTAGCGGCCGTCCTTGGTAGTGCGCTTATTGGCCTCTAGTTCCTCGATGAGCTCCGCAATGGGGCGAGCCTTTTGCTGCTCCTCATCGAACCAGGAGTTATAAATCTGCAGGAAAATCCACTGCGTCCACTTGAAAAACTCCGGATCCGTAGATTCTACGGAGCGGCGCGGATCGTGGCCGAGTCCCAACATGCCCAACTGGCGGCGCATGTTTTCAATATTCGCCTCGGTGGTGGTCCGTGGGTGCGTACCGGTCTGGATGGCGTACTGCTCGGCCGGCAGGCCGAAGGCATCGTAGCCCAAAGTGTGCAGCACGTTCTTGCCCAGCATGCGGTTATAGCGAGCATAGGTATCGGTGGCGATATAACCCAGCGGGTGTCCCACGTGCAGGCCCGCACCGGAGGGATAGGGGAACATATCCTGCACATTGAGCTTTTCCTTAGGCAGCTCGCCCGCATCGGAGGCGAGCTCGCCTACCGGGTTCGGGGCGTTGAAAGTGCCATTGTCTTTCCAGTACTGCTGCCAGGTTTTCTCGATCTGGTTCGCCAGCTCCGGGGTATAGCGGTACGAGGTGGAATCGCTCTGGGTATTCATAATCACACAGTGTAATAGCCGCGTGCCGGTGCGGTGTAGTTCGCTGCCCGTTCCGCGTCCTGCTGGGCACGCGCACCCAAAATCTCCGCTGGACTCACCCCCGGCTTTCGGGTCATTTCCCCCGCTCGCAGCCAAAATGCAGATCTGCATGAAAATGATCTAGGCTGGGGTAAATGAGCCAGGAGAAGTTTCGCAGCCAGCTTTCATCTTTTGCAGACGCAGCGGTATTTCAGGGGATTCCGCACCTGCGCCTCTCCCCAGCTACCCACACTCTGGAGCTGTACCTACCAGCCTTAACCGCAGGTTATGAGCCAGAGGATCCCCAGTGGACCGTGTCCGCTCAGCTGCTCGACGACAGCGAGGACACTCGTAAGTTCTACTACGTGGAGGGCGAGGAGCCTGGGCTATGGATCAGCATGCCCCACCCCTTTAGCCACCTGAGCGTCTCCTTTGAGGAGCACACCTTGGAATTCGCCGGCGTGGCCAATGGCGGCTTAGTGCTGGATTCCACCCATCGTCCGGTCGATACCACCGCAGCGATGCCTAAAGGCTCATATACCTGCATCGCCCCTGCTGGCACGGAATTCACCAAGGCTAAGGCCGGCGAAGCTCGCCCACACGGCGCCTGGGAGGGTTGGTCCATCTTCCCGTTAGAGGTGAGCCAATCCTTCACGGTGGAGGCACCACAACAGGAGCCCGCCACCATCAAGGTGTCTGGCAGCCCTGACTTTGCCTGGGATATGGCCGTCAAGTCGCTGCCCAATGCCCACGGGCTAGATGGCGAGCTGGTCTATACCCAGTCACCGCGCGTCATCGCGAACACAGAGCTCAGCATGGAATTGACCTATGTCCCCATCGGTGGGGAAGAAGAGGCCGTGCTGGAGGATGAGCTACCGGAGGGCATCCACGAGGTGCTCCCGGCAGATGCCTTCGAAGATCCCTGGGTAGGTCGTTACCGCTTTAGCTTGTACAAGGATGAGGAACTGGTGGATATCCAGTACCTTAACTTCGCGGAAACACTGCATATGCGCGCCAAAAACGAGGGCCCGCGCGGCACTAACTTCCGCTTCATCGACGCCCTAGGCAATCTTTCACCGTTTAGCTACGCCTTGGCCTCTGCGCCGAGCAAGCCCATCCAGATGGAAAATGGCCAGCGCGTCTTTGGTGAGGACGAGAGCGTGCGCGAGGAGACCATCGGCAGCGAGGCCGGCTATGAGCTGACCTTCCAGGTGGAACCGGCGACGATTCGTACCCGGGTCAAGCGCACCGCGGCCGAACCAGTCGATTACCTCGATAAACAAGTCATCCTGGCAGATCAGCTCGATGCCGATGCCCTCTTTACCATCCACTCGCCGGAGCCATTACCGCTGGCAAAATTCGTGGTCATTGATAAAAACCAAAAGATCAGGGACCTCGTCACCGCCAATGGCTCTACGGAGGCGGCTCCCAGCCTATCCGTGCCGAATCGCGCGCTGAAATCTGCACTGACGAAAAAGACCTCGCTGGAGCTTTATCTCTTGTGGTCCACGCTCTCCTATGAGGAGTATCTCGAGGGCCTGCCGGAAAAGGAGCGCGCAGCGCACCAAAAGCGCAGCTTTGACCGGCGCGTTATGGAATATGAAGCCACGGCGGCCAGCGACCTCATCTATGCCGCCATCGCCACCGTGCGCAAAGCTCCGTTGGTCTCCCGCGCCACCATCGAGGATGGCATCCTCGTCCCCGAGCAGCCACACGAGGAAGAGGTGGAGCTGCTGGCATGGGCTTGGCCACTGGGCAATCCCGCAGGCGAGCCGATGCCACTGGACCCCACCGAGGAAGGCTTCGAGCTGCCCGAGGAGCTGCTGGATGCCGGCCACCTCATCGTGGATTTCCGGGAGGACGAACCGGCCAGCGACTTGGCCGCGCCGCAGTACCCGCCGGCGAGCGCGCTTATCATCTTCCAGGACGGTGAAACCGCAAACACCGAAGGGTTGTGGCCCACCTACGCGGCTATGCGCCGCCTAGCGCCCAAGGCCAAGGAAACTTTCGAGGCGATCATCAAGGAGATTGAGGCCGATCCGCGTGCCAGCATGGATGCCCTCATGGCGGCGGATTTTGAGCCGGGCCAGCGCATGCGCGCCTTTGTCCGCACCGGCTTGGTCTCCCGCAATTTCCGCCGCGAGGAGCCGGCCGAAAAGCCTTCCTCACTGCTGGCCGCGCTTGCCGACGCCGCCCATGACTACATCGAAGCCCACGGCTCCGCCGCGCTCGCGCGCGTGCCGTCCACCGGCGTCGACGATGTCACCCGCCCAATGCTGCTGATGAGCGCCACAGGTGAGGCGCCCACACCATCGACGGCCAACGATCAGCTCTGCGACGATGCTCACCGAATCGCTGCACTGCGCGAATGCTTTGCCAACGACCTCGCGCTCACCCGCCTGGGCACCATCTCCAACCTGCGCAGCACCGCCCTGCAGCTGCGGATAACGCTGCAGCAGCTAGGTGTGGATAAGTCCGTACTGCACACCTTGCTCGCGCTCGATGCCTTTGGTGATGGCAATTCGGAGCTCGGCGATTCCGCCTGGATGCCGTTTATCTCCTACGTCTTTGCCATCACGGCGCGCGGCGTGGCCAATGGCAAGCTGGCTGATCCCGCTTTCGCCGCCGCGCTTGACGGCGCCCTCCCGCAGCTAGCCGAGGCCGTCTCCCTCGCTCCGCAGCTGTTTTACCGCGATATTCTCACCGCGGAGGCGCTCACGCTCAGCTAGTGTGGCAGGCATGCAGGTCATTTCCACCAATGTCGCCGTCCGCCGGCCAGACCCGAGCGGGCGGCACGAGTTTTCGGGCATCGATAAGCAGCCGCAATCCTTCATCGATGTGGCTGCGCCCGGCCCCCATTATGGCGACGGTTCCGGCGTGCGCGGCGATATAATTGGTGATACCCAACATCATGGCGGCAATGATAAAGCCATCTACGCCTACGCCCGCGAAGAGTTGGACTACTGGCAATCCGAGCTTTCCCGCCCGCTGGCGTCTGGCTGCTTTGGTGAAAACCTCACCACCCAAGGCGTCGATCTGTCCGCTCTACTCATTAACCAACGCCTAAGAATCGGCACCGCTGTACTTGAGGTATCCGTTCCCCGCCAACCCTGTTCCACCTTTGCCGGCTGGCTAGGGGAGCGCGGGTGGCTCAAGCGTTGGACCGCCCGTGGCGATTGCGGTACTTATCTGCGCATTATTTCTCCCGGCCGCATCCAACCCGGCGACTGCATCACAATGGATGCGCCACCCAACCATGACATCACTATGCGCATCGCCTTTGCCGCCAAAATGGGCAACCGTACCCTTGCCCAGCGCGTAATCGAGGCTGGCTGCTTGCCCCCTCACCAGAACAACAGTCTGCGCGCCTAGCCCTACACCCTGGACTCTTATTCGGCGAGTTTTCCGTTCCTGCGCTGCGCGCGACCCCCAGCCTCCGGACCCTCAAACTACAACCGCACGGTCTACCTAAAGCGAAAGCACACCAACCTCGGTGGCTGGTGTGCTTTTAATGCTTCAGGCTAACAGGGGAGTGCCGTGTTACTTACCTTCGTCGAAGTGTAGATGGTGCCCCTTGGCCTTGGGGAAGCGACCGTGCACAAAGAAGTAGTAGATGGCTGCGATGACTACGAGGGCCGCAAGGATGAGGTACATGGTGTCAAAGCCGGTTGCCCCAACAATGGGGCCTAGGCCGAACGGAGCCAGGCCAATGCCTAGGTCCATCAGGAGGAACATGGTGGAGATGCCCGCGCCCATCTGTGCGGCGGGTACCGAGCGCACAGAGATAGCCTGGCAGGCGGGGCTGAGGGTACCGAAACCTAGGCCGGTGCAGGCGCCTGCAACCACCAGCATGACGTCGTTGGTGGGGAAGCCCATGAGGAGCAGAGCGATAATAAAGGCTGCAAGGCCGAGGTACATAACGGCGTTATCGCCCTTGTGGTCTTGGATGCGGCCCAAAACAAAGCGCATGATAAGCATGGTTACTGCGTAACCAATAAAGAACAGACCTGCACCGGTAACAAGGTCTTCCTTGCGCGCATAAGCGTTGAGATAGGTGACCACACCGGAGTAGGCGATTCCGACCAACAACATAAACAGGCCGATGGGAACCACGTTGGGGTGCACGGCATTGCGCAGCGTAAAGGCCGGCTTCTCGGCGGAAACTTCAGCTGGGTAGCGCAGCACCAAGGCCAGGACCAAAGACACGACATTAGCGCCTAGCGCTACAGCAAAGAGCGTGTTGTAGCCAATGTTATTAGCCAAGAAGAGGCCGAGTGCTGGGCCGAAGGCCGTTGCCAAGGTAGTACCGAGGGCGAAGTAGCCAGTACCCTCCGCGCGGCGCTCGTGCGGAATGACGGACTGTGCCACCGCCATAAGCGCGGTGGAGGTCAAAGCGTAACCCGTGCCGTGCAGGAAACGGACAATGATAAGAACGGCGACGTTCTGTGCAAAAAAATACGCCACAGCAACAACTGTGACGAAGACTAGAGAGGTCAGGGCGGCCTTCTTGTGGCCTACGCGGTCCACGAGCCAGCCCGAGAATACGCGCATACACGTCGCGCCCAGAACAAAGGCGCTGGAGGCAAAACCACCCACGGTATCCGATGCCCCGAAGCTCTCTACCGCGTAGAGGGCCATGGTGGTCACGGACAGGTAGAAGACCAAAAACTGACAGAAATTAGCCACCCACGCGAGAACGAACGTGGGTGTAATCAGCTGCGGCTTAGCCGCTGCAGATTCAGTAGACGTCATATACTCACTCCAAATAACAAAAAGAAAATTCCCTCTCCACGAGCAGGCCATGAGGCCACGCTGCGCAGTCGAAGGAAATACGAATTAAATTATACGGAGAGGAACTATACGCCCCTCAAGCTTCAATGGTTAATCAAAAGGCTCTCTTGGTCTTGTTCGGCCTCACTTTTTGCAGCCCAATGCAAACAATATTGACGGTTTGAGCAGGATAAATGCTTTAGTTCGGGAAAACGGGCTCATTTTTAATGAATGTTTACATTATTAAGCCGCAGCCGGGCCCCGAAAGGGAGCCCGGCTGGCCTGTGTGTCTTTTCAGACGCTTGCGTTTCTAAACATTGACATAAGGGTCACGGATGCCCAGGTATTGAACTGAGGTATATTCCTCAATACCTTCGGCGCCACCTTCGCGGCCCAAACCGGATTGCTTGACGCCGCCGAATGGGGCAGCGGCGTTGGAGATGACACCGGCATTGAATCCCATCAGGCCAAATTCGAGACCATCGGCCACGCGCCACAGGCGGTCTGAGTTTTCCGTAAAAACATAGGACGCAAGACCATATTCCGTCTCGTTTGCTAACTCTAGGGCTTCCGCCTCCTCGCTGAAGGTAAAGATAGGTGCAACCGGGCCGAAAATTTCCTCCTGGGCCACGCGGGTTTCACGTGAAACATTGCTCAAGATCGTGGGGGCATAAAAGTGACCCTCACCTTCGCCACGCTTGCCACCGGTAACAACGGTGGCGCCCTTTTCCACTGCGTCATCCACTAAGGCGGCAATATTGTCGAGCGCCTTGGCCTCAATGAGGGGACCGCAGGTAACGCCTTCGTCCAGGCCATTGCCCACGACGAGCTTGTTAAACTCCGCCGCCAACTTCTGCGTAAACTCTTCCGCCACGGACTCGTGCACTATGAAACGGTTGGCCGCAGTGCAGGCCTCACCAATATTGCGCATCTTCGCACCCATGGCCCCTGCTACGGCCTGATCGATATCCGCATCCTCAAAGACGATGAACGGAGCATTGCCGCCCAGCTCCATGGAGGTGCGCAGCACATTATCCGCGGCACCCTTCAGTAGAGTCTTGCCCACTGGGGTGGAGCCGGTGAAGGAAAGCTTGCGCAGGCGATCGTCGGCAAGCAAAGGCTCCGAAATGGCTGAGGCAGAGCTTCCGGAAACCACATTGAGCACGCCCTTGGGCAGGCCGGCATCGAGCATGGTTTGCGCAAAGTACTGCGTAGTCAGTGGGGTGAGCTTGGCCGGTTTCAGAACCATGGTGCAGCCTGCCGCAACAGCAGGCGCCACCTTGCGCGTGGCCATCGCGAGGGGAAAGTTCCATGGGGTAATTAGCAGGCATGGCCCGACCGGCTTGCGGCGTGTGACCATACGCAAAGTGCCCTCCGGAACGGGGGAATAGCGGCCATAATCGCGCGTTGCCTCTTCGCTAAACCAGCGCAGGTACTCAGCACCATAGGTGACCTCACCTTGAGACTCGGCAAAAGGCTTTCCCATTTCAAGTGTCATCAGCGTCGCGAACTCATCGGCGCGCTCGTGTACCAGCTCGAAGGCCCGGCGGAGGATATTCGCCCGCTCGCGCGGAGTGGTTCGTGCCCACTCATCTTGCACCGCACAAGCAGCATCTAGAGCGGCTACCGCATCAGCGGAATTAGCAGAATCGAGCGTAGCAATGGTCTCTCCGGTGGCGGGATTTTCCACCGTGAAAGTCTCGCCGGAAGATGCCTTTCGCCACTCGCCTCCAATCAAAAGTTGGGTAGGAACCTTTGCCACTACCTCATTAGGACTCATAGTCATTTACATCACCTTTCTTCCCTTTGTTAATGCACCCAACAGTACCCCACTCGTTTCTTTAAAGTCTTTAAAGTCCCGAATACGTTCTTCTGCGAGAAAGCCAGCTCGGGCTGTGAGAATATTTATCGGCAATATCTTCCGAGTTATAGAAATTTGGGTTAAAGTAGCTGCCATGAAGAACATGACTACTGCTTGGTGGTGGCGCGCGTAACCCGCGGGCCATCTTTCGCAAGCTATTTTCAGGCTCGCATTCTGCGGGCCTTTTGGCGTTTTTGTGCCTGTGCTCGTGGAAGTTTAATTTTCGTTTCCCATACCCACCCTCTCCGAAAGGGCACTGCAATGCCATACACGGCTACCCGCGACATACCCTACGACAGCGATGCGGCCGCCACATTTGACGCGCTCGCGCAACCGCACGACTCCCTGTTGCTCGAAAGCGCAGACATCGAGACTAAGAAAAACCTCAACTGTCTCGCCATCCTCAAGGCAGCACTCAGAGTCACGTGCCATGGCCACAGGGTGGAGGTGCGGGCCCTCACCAACGCGGGGGAGGTGCTCCTTCCTCCTCTCCGAGACCGGTTCCGCCACCGCCTAGTTTCACGTGAAACTACTACCGCTGTATTCGAATTCCCGCCTTCTGCCGAACCCGACGAGCGGCAGCGACTCCTTGCTGAATCAACCGCTGACATTCTGCGATTCTTCCAATTAGAGGCCACCTATTCCTCTCCGCTACTACCATTTCTAGGGGGCGGGTTCGCTTATGACTACCTGGCCACCTTCGAAGATCTCCCCGAGGTTAAACCGGGGCCGAATTCCTACCCAGACTATGAGTTCTTGGTGGCTCAAACGGTCCTGGAGGTAGACCACCTGCAAAGAACTGCGCGCCTAGAGGGCTGGGATATCGACGAAGACCACCTTAAAGCGGAACTTGATTCCCTAGCCACGCGGCCGGAGACCCCACGCCCCACGGCACCACAGAGAAGCAAGATCCGTGCGGTGGCTGATGCGGATGACGCAACGTTTCGCGCAGACGTGGAAAAGCTCCAACGCAAGATTCACGCCGGCGATATCTACCAAGTAGTGCCCGCGCGTTCCTTCGCGCTGGAATGTCCAAGCGCCCTCGCGGCCTACCGGACGTTACGAGACACTAACCCTTCGCCCTATATGTTTTACGTTCGTGGCGACGGCTATGAGCTATTTGGCGCGTCGCCAGAATCCAATCTCAGGTTCACGCCGGAAGATAGGGGAGTGCAGCTCTATCCCATCGCTGGCACTCGGCCGCGCGGGCTGCGCCCGGATGGGAGCATCAGCCATGAGCTTGATATCCGCAATGAATTAGAGATGCGTACTGACCACAAAGAGATTGCGGAACACACGATGCTGGTAGACCTAGCACGCAATGATCTCGCGCGGGTGGCCGTTCCTCGTAGCCGCCAGGTGGCAGAGCTATTGCAGGTGGACCGCTACTCCCGTGTGATGCATTTGGTCTCCCGAGTCACGGCGAAGCTCCACTCAGATTTCGATGCGCTCGATGCCTATCGAGCCTGTATGAACATGGGCACCCTGACGGGTGCGCCCAAGCTTCGTGCCACCGAGCTGGTGCGGCAAACGGAAGGGACACGCCGCGGATCCTACGGCGGGGCAGTAGGTTACTTGCGCGGCGATGGCGCCATGGATAACTGCATTGTCATCCGCTCCGCCTACGTCCAAGACGGCACCGCAGTAGTGCAAGCCGGTGCCGGTGTTGTCAAAGATTCCGTCCCACAGGCCGAGGCCGATGAAACGGTGCATAAGGCCTACGCCGTGCTCAATGCCATTGCCGTAGCACACGGTGCCGAGTTGGAGGTGCAGCGATGAGTTCGCCACACATTGTCCTTCTGGATAACCACGATTCTTTTGTTTATAACCTCGTCGATGCCCTAGCTGGGTTCGATACCACAGTATTTCGTAACACCGTTGCGGTCGATGAGGTATTGGCGGCGCGGCCCGACATAATTGTGCTTTCCCCCGGACCCGGCCATCCACGGTCGGCCGGCTGCATGATGGAGCTTATCGACGCCACCCTGGGCACCACTCCCATTCTCGGCGTCTGCCTCGGCTTCCAAGCGCTTCTTGAATACCACGGTGGGGCAGTTGCGCCCTCCGGCCCGGTACACGGGAAATCCGTTCCGATGACTCTCACGCCAGCCGGGGTTCAGCATCCCGTACTCCAAGGGCTTGCCACCGATACCGAACCTGATCAACCAAATAGTCTCGGCACACAGATTCCGGTGGCACGCTACCACTCGCTCGGCTGTACGGATATCCCGCACGAGATGCGCTGCCTAGCACACACTTCCTCAGATATCGGCGAAGTAGTGATGGCCGCGGAGACAAAAGACGGTATGGGGCTAGGTCTGCAATTCCACCCAGAATCCGTCCTCACACCCACTGGACCCGTAATGCTCCAACGCTGCATTCGCCAACTATCTACCCACACCACTATGGAGAAGGAAAACTAAAATGAGCCGAACACCACTGCGGACCTTTCAGGCCTATCTAAGCAATCCACAACCCACCATCGAAGAAGCCACGGAGGTATTTACCCCCTTGGCCGTGGGCGCCTACGACGATATCCATATCGCGGCATTGCTCGCTCATATCCGGGCTCGGGGCGAGACTTTCGCGGACGTTGCCGGCGCCGCCAAGGCTTTCTTAAAGGTGGGCTATCCCTTCCCCATCACCGGAAAAGGCCTTATGGATTCGGCCGGCACTGGGGGCGATAGCGCAAATACCATCAATATCACGACGGGGGCCTCGCTCGTCGCCGCTGCCGGGGGAGTGAAGATGATCAAGCACGGCAACCGCTCGGTCTCTTCCAAGTCCGGATCTGCGGATGTACTCGAGGCTCTTAATATCCCGCTCGACTTAGACGCCGCCCGAGCGGTCCGCCAATTTGAGGCCTCGAACTTTACGTTTCTTTTCGCCCCCGCCTACAACCCAGCCATCGCCCACGTCCAACCGGTGCGCAAGGCACTGGGCATCTCAACCATATTTAATACCCTCGGCCCGCTCTTGTCCCCAGGACACCCATCACTCCAAATCATGGGCATTGCAAACCCAGATCAAGGCCAACTCATTGCAGAGGTCTTTCGAGAACTTGGCCGCGAGCGCGCCTTAGTCGTCCATGGAGCCGGCACGGATGAGATTGCCACTCATGGCACCACGCAGGCTTGGGAGCTCAGGAACGGCGACATTATCACCTACCAACTCACCCCTGAAGAGCTCGGTATCGAGCGCCACGAGCTCGCGGAGCTTGCCGGTGGGGATGGCGCTGCAAATGCCTTAGCCCTCCGCGCGGTATTTGCCGGCCGAGGTAAGCCCGCACACGTGGACGCCATCGCTGCCACCGCCGGAGCCATGTTTTACCTCAACGGGACCACGAGGAGTATCGCAGCAGGAGTCTCTCACGCTAAGGATCTGATTAATAGCGGCGCTGTCGAAAAGTGGCTCCATATCCACGAAAGCGCCAACTATGCGGTAGGGGAGAAGAACTAATGACGGCGAAGGAATTGCCAACCGTGCTACAAGAGATCGTCGCCCAGCGCCGCACTCATCTGCCGGCCATTCGCGACAGGTTGTCCTACGTGGACCTCGCTAGCGTACCGCCTTCGGAGCGTTCGCTTGTCGAAGCCCTCGATGGCACCAATCGCTTCATCATGGAATGTAAGTCTGCCTCGCCATCCCTGGGGTTGATTCGCGCGGACTACCGTCCGGGCGATATCGCTCGCATCTACTCACGCTATGCCTCCGCCATTTCGGTGCTGTGCGAGCCTGCGCGCTTTGGCGGCGACTATGACCATCTGCAAACCGTCGCCCAATCTACCCACCTGCCGGTGCTGTGCAAAGACTTCATTGTTGACCCCATTCAGGTTTACGCCGCGCGACACTACGGAGCCGATGCCATCTTGCTCATGATGTCCATCGTGGATGATGACACCTACGTTAAACTCAAGGCGCTGGCTGATGAACTGGGGTTAGACGTCCTGACTGAAGCCATCACCGAGGAAGAGGTGGAACGAGCGCTGCAATTAGGTGGCGACATCATCGGTATCAATAACCGCAACCTCCACGATCTCAGCATCGACCTAGAACGAACCGAGCGCCTCGCTAGCCATATCCCTGAAGGAAAAACGATCGTCTCGGAATCCGGAATCCGCGACAATGCCACCGTCCGCCGGCTGGGCTCTCACGTGCACGCATTCCTTGTAGGCTCACAACTCAGCCGCCAAGAGGATATCGATCGCGCCGCTCGCGATCTTGTCTACGGTGGCAATAAAGTATGCGGGCTTAACTCTGCCTCCGCTGCGCAAGCGGCGCGTGCTGCAGGGGCCCGCTACGGAGGACTTATCTTCGTACGGGAATCGCCGCGCACTGTTTCACGTGAAACCGCGCGTGACATCATCTCCGCAGAGCCGGGTCTGGACTACGTGGCCGTGACACGTTCTTCGGATATCGAAGAGCTACAGAGACTTTCTGAGCTCCCAGGACTCAAGGCACTTCAGCTCCACACCCCATTCCAAGGAAGTGGGGAAGCGGAAAGAGAATTCCTACGCCAGGTACGCAGCGTCGCGGGCGGATTATCCGTCTGGCGTGCCGTCGATATGCTCAGCCCCGATTTCGCAGGACTGGCAACTGACCTTGTCCCAGAAGTAGAAGCGCTAGTCCTGGACTCCGGAAGCGGCGGGTCAGGAAGCTCATTCGAGTGGAGCACTATCCCCCCTGAAGTTAAGGATAAATCCTTCCTCGCCGGTGGCCTCCGGTTAGACAACCTCGAAGAGGCTCTGTCGATCGGCACGATGGGGCTCGATCTCAATTCGGGTCTAGAGTACGCACCCGGCCGCAAGGATTCCTCGCTTGTGTCCCAAGCCTTCCACATCATCCGACGCTATACACACCCATAGAAAGGACACGATCATGACCGTTTCACGTGAAACACTCCTTCCAGCATACCTTGGTGAATTCGGTGGACAGTTCGTCCCAGAATCCCTTATCCCCGCCCTCGACCAACTTGAGAAGGCTTTTGTAGAAGCACAGAATGACCCGTCCTTTCGCGAAGAGCTCAGCGGCCTTCTGCGTGACTACCTTGGCCGGCCCACGCCACTGACAGAGGCAAAAAATTTAGGCGGTAAGGTGAGGATCTTCCTCAAACGTGAGGACCTCGTACACGGTGGCGCGCACAAGACGAACCAAGTCCTCGGACAGGCCCTCCTCGCCAAACGTATGGGAAAGACTCGCATCATTGCAGAAACGGGAGCGGGCCAGCACGGCACCGCCACCGCACTGGCTTGCGCACTCTTAGGGCTCGAGTGTGTGGTCTATATGGGGGCAAAAGACGTCGCGCGGCAGCAGCCCAATGTCTTCCGTATGGAGCTAATGAACGCGAAAGTCGTAGCCGTTGATACCGGGTCCGGAACGCTTAAGGACGCGGTGAATGAAGCGCTCCGCGATTGGACCGCTACGTTCCATGAATCCCACTATCTCCTCGGCACTGCGGCTGGGCCACACCCTTTCCCGACTATCGTCCGGGAGTTCCATAAGGTCATTTCCGAAGAAGCTAAGCAGCAGATGCTTGAGCGTACCGGCGGCCTGCCGGATGTAGTCGTCGCCTGTGTCGGAGGCGGTTCCAATGCAATCGGTATGTTCGCAGACTTCATTGCGGAGGAAAAAGTGGAACTCGTCGGCACTGAACCGGGCGGTGAAGGACTGGACTCCGGCAAGCACGGTGCCACCATCAACAACGGGACCGTAGGAATACTCCACGGCGCACGCAGCTACCTCATGAGGAACGCAGACGGCCAAGTGGAAGAGTCATACTCCATTTCCGCCGGACTCGACTACCCGGGAGTCGGTCCACAGCATGCTTACCTTCACTCCAGCGGCCGAGCACAATACGTGGGCATTACAGACGCCGAGGCATTGGAAGCGTTCCAACTGCTATCCCAGCGGGAAGGGATCATTCCCGCCCTTGAGTCTTCCCATGCTCTTGCTTATGCCTTGAAACGGAAGGATGAGGACATCACCATTGTGGTCTCTTTGTCTGGTCGCGGCGATAAAGATATCGACCATGTTCGCCGCGCACTTGAGGCCCACCCAGAATTTAAACTGCAGGAGAAGCACTAATGAGCAATCGATACGAGAACCTATTCCGATCACTGCGCGAAAGGGGAGAGGGCGCGTTCGTCCCCTTCCTCATGTTGGGCGATCCCACCCCGGAGGACACGCTGGACATTGTACGAACCGTTGTCGCGGCCGGTGCAGATGCACTAGAACTTGGCGTCCCATTTTCTGATCCCGTGGCCGATGGACCGACCATTCAGGCGTCTCACCTTAGGGCGCTAGCGGCTGGCGCCACCGTAGATTCCGCTCTAGAACAGGTGCGGACGATTCGCTCAGAATTCCCTGAGCTTCCCATTGGCATGTTGATCTATGGCAACGTGGCTTTCACGCGCGGCTCCGAGCGCTTCTATTCCGAATTCGCTAAGGCAGGCGCGGATAGCATCTTGCTTCCCGACGTCCCCGTACGCGAAGGCGCTCCATTCATCGCTGCAGCAGAAAAGGCCGGTATAGATCCGATCTTCATCGCCCCGGCTCGTGCCACCGCGAGCACCCTCGAAGGCGTCGCTCACAGCTCGCGGGGTTATATCTATGCCATTTCGCGCGACGGTGTGACAGGTACCGAAAGAGAATCTAAAACCATCGGGCTTGAAGAAGTCGTAGCAAACATCAATAGATTCGATGGCCCGCCGGTACTGCTCGGCTTCGGCATTTCAGCACCCGAGCATGTGCGCGATGCCGTGGCAGCCGGAGCGGAGGGGGCTATTACTGGCTCGGCCATTACTAAAATCATTGATCGCCACGTTTCACGTGAAACCGCTGCAGAGCGGACCCAAATCGAAGGGACCTCAGGCCGCGCTCGCGTGGACCCCGCGCTGCACAAAGAACTCGCTAAGTTTGTCACCCGCATGAAGGCGGCGACCCGAAAATAGTCCCACAACGCATTAAACCCCTCGTCAGCTCTCGACAGCTGAACGAGAGGTTTGGTTTTGGTGAGCCTCTACGCGGTTGCTTCTGCAGATTCCTCTTCGGAGGGGTCATTCTTGTCGCCTGCGAATTTCTCTACGATCATCGCAATAGCACCGTCGCCGGTGACATTGGCGGCAGTGCCGACCGAGTCGATGGCGATGTAGGCGGCGATCATGAGTGCCACCATGCCATCATCAAAGCCCATCATGTCTGCCAGAAGGCCGGCCGCCACCATGACGGCACCACCCGGAACGCCCGGAGCCGCAATCATCATGATGCCTAACAAGCAGATGAAGCCAAGTCCAGTACCGGTACTAATATCAAGGTTTGCCATATACACGATCGCAAAGGCATAGAGCGTCAGCTTAATCATCGAACCGGACAAGTGGATGGTCGCGCACAGCGGGATAACAAAGCTTGCCACCGGCTTTGAAATGCCATTCTTAAGCGTAGACTCCAAGGACACCGGGATGGTCGCGGCAGAAGAGGAGGTTCCCAAAGCCGTGAAATAAGCCGGCAGCATATTGCGAAGAGCCTTGAAGGGATTCTTCCCGGTAATCGCACCAGCAATGATGTATTGCAAGACCAGGTAGACCAGGGTCATAACAACCGCCAAAATCAAAACCTTGGCAAAGGCCGAAAGTACCAAGCCCAAATTGCCATTCATGCCCAATCCCAAGAACATGCCAAAGATGTAGAAGGGCAAGATCGGCACAACAAAGCCCCAGATTACCTTGACTACGACGTTCTCCAATTCCTTGGTGACAGCGTACAAGGTATCGGACTTCACGGTAGTCATAGCTACACCGATGCAGAACGACAACAAGAGGGCAGTCATAACCTCAAAAGGCGGCGCCATCTCCACCTCGAAGTAGGGAGAGAGTGCACCCTCATCAATATCGGAGACATTAGTAATCAGATTCTGACCACTAAGCATGGTGGGGTAGAGCCAGTGGGCAAGCACGAAGGCAAGAAGACCGGCGACAATAGTGGAGCCATAGGAAATCCCCGCTGTAACCCCCAGCCACTTACCGGCACCACGCCCGAGACCCGCAATGGACGGAGCGATCAGCGCGAAAATGAGGACCGGGATAAAGAAGTTGAGGAAGTTGCTAAATAGTCCATTGAAGGTGGCGAATACGCGACCAAACCATTCTGGAGCGAATCGGCTGACCACCACGCCAAGGATGATGGCAACGATAATGCGGAACAACAAAGATTCCGAGAGTTTCTTGAGATTCATATACTTACAATCAGATCGGGTGCTCTACCTCTAGGACCAAACGACCGAGGCGAAACAGCGCAGTGCGGAGGCCAAGGTCGATTTAATATCTATCAATCGACCTTAAATGCATACTACCTGAGCGCACACAACGACAGAACACTCGGCCTAGGCGCAATTTTTATCTCAGCACTACAAGGCTAAACTGAATACATGATCGCAGTGGGAATCATCTTCTTCATCCTCGCCGTCTTCCTCATCGTTGTAGGTACCATGGCCTCAACCAAGCGCCTACCCGGAAATAACTACATTGGCTTGCGACTGCAAGAAATCCGCAAGTCTCGCGAAGCGTGGGATAACGCCCATCGCATCGCTGGTCCATTCTGGATCCTCAGCGGTGTCTGCCTAATTTTCGGTGGAATCGTCGCCCTTAGCGCTGAGGGCTGGATGTGGCTCCTTCCGGTTCTTACCTTTGTGGCGGCAGTTCTCGCCCTATCTGTAGGTTCCAACCTCGGCTCGCGTGCCGCGTTCCTCTACGAACAGGCACACGCTAGTGAAGAAGGTTGTGGAGATTCCTGCAATTGTGGCTCCGACGGTTGCGGCGGGGAAGAGGCTGCCGCGGCTTCTGCACCCCAGGTCGATGTCGACGCACTCCGTCACGCCGCACGAGAATCTGACAGATAGCAGCGCCTGCTGCACAACCGCCCCCCTCTGGATAAGAATTACGCCTCATCCAGAGGGGGAATTTTTGTAGCTATTTCCTCTCGCTTGAATAGCTCATTGGATGTTTCCCGACAGTCACAGTGACGTTATAGGTCAGGCTCGTTACATCTTCTTGTTCCGTCACTTACGATATCCCGTCACTCTTTCAATATATTGGTCAATTCAACGCTAGGCTACGTTAATAATTGGATTACCGTACTTTTCGCCTTACTGCCAATAACGATGGAGATTGCGTAAAGCTTCCGGGGAACCCAGAAAGTAAAGAGCATCAGAGGCCTCCGCTGGGCAAAATGATACATATGAAGAAAAGCACCGCCCTCGCAGCCATCGCCGCTTCGACCTTTGCCATTGGCGCTTATAACGAGCAAGGCCACAAAGAACCGACATCCACACCAGTAGCGGAGGGGCAGCAGTCGGCCCATAGCATCGTCGATGATTTAGGCATTGAATCTGGCACCTATGAACTCACTCCTACACCCACTGGCTCCCCTGAAACATGGGAGGGCTATCTGGTTAGTTAACCTCTGTGTTTCACGTGAAACTCTAAATTCGCTCAGCTACACGGCTGAGTCACAAAGCACCATCATCACCAGCTAGACTAAGGGCATGAATAAGTGCTCTCGCCGAATCTTCTTGCTCGGTACCGCTACCACTTTCGCAGGTGCCTACCTAACAGCCTGTGGTTCTTCTCCGTCCGCGGAAATCGCAGCTACGGAAATTCCAGTCGGATCCGCGAAGATTGTAGATGGCGTCATTTTTACTCAGCCGAAAGAAGGTGAGTTCAAGGCCTATTCCCAGACCTGTCCGCACCAGCACAATCCGATCACCGAGATCGATGGCATGACGGCCACCTGCACCGCACATAACACCTCCTATGACCTCAGCGATGGAAGCGTAATATCCGGACCGGGCCGCGACCCCTTGGAAGGATACGAAGTTAAGCAAGACGGCTCTAATGTCACTACAGCCTAGGGTGCATTCCTCCCTCTGTGGTTTCACGTGAAACCACAGAGGGCATATTTTTGGCCCGAGTATTTCCGGGGAAGAAGGAGCGGTAGGGTTTAAACTTTTAGAATGCTGCAGAGTTTAAAGAAGCCCGACCCCCTCATAGTGCTCATCATCTTGGCGGTCATCCTTGCGGTCATTGCACCAGCCCGTGAGGATTTTGCCGAGACATTCGGCCAGCTAACAAATGTTGCGATCGCTTTCCTCTTCTTTTTGTACGGCGCTAGGCTCTCCACTCAAGAGGTCCTCAATGGGCTTAAGCATTGGCGCCTACACCTAACGATCCTGGCCTTCACCTTTGTGGTCTACCCGCTCATAGGTATAGCGCTACGACCGCTTACCGCTTTCATTTCGCACGATATGTACCTGGGGATCTTGTTTCTCACGCTGGTACCGTCCACCGTGCAATCTTCGGTTGCCTTTACCTCCATTGCGAAGGGAAACGTTGCAGGCGCAATCGTGTCAGCATCTACTTCTAACTTGGTCGGAGTATTTATTACCCCTTCGCTGGTTATGCTCCTCATGGGTACCGGGGGAGGAGTCCACATCGACACTTCCGTATTTGGAGAAATCGCGCTCTTGCTGCTGGCTCCCTTTATCCTGGGTCAGCTGACTCGGCGCTGGGTTGGAAAATTCGCCCAAAGCAAGGCCACCAAAGTGGTAGACCGCGGCTCCATTGCCATGGTGGTGTATTCTGCCTTTTCCAAAGGCGTAGTAGACGGAATTTGGTCCTCCATCTCCATATGGGAGTTGGCCTTCCTTGTCGCCTTCGCAGCGATCTTCGTTACTTTCATGCTGTGGCTCACCAAGAAGGTAAGTGAGAAATTGGGATTCAAGCGCGCCGATACAGTCGCAATCGAGTTCTGTGGATCGAAGAAGTCACTAGCCACGGGCCTACCCATGGCCTCGGTTATCTTTGCTTCTGGGGGAACGTCTCTTGGTCTACTTATCCTGCCGTTGATGATTTACCACCAGGTCCAGTTAATGATGTGTTCGTGGCTGGCATCCCGCTACGCCCAGCGTGCCACCACGTAGCTACACTTAGGTCCTATGGCGAATTATCTATACGTACGAACTGAACTAACCGTGCCCGGCGTAGGCTCGGCCATCCATATGGCGGAAATGGAGGAGCAAGATGCGCGCAGCTGTCGAATGGTCCGCATGATCGCCCTGGATCCCTCAGATGCCATAGTTGGTGTGGCTACCCCGACCAGTTCCACGGGAAACGTAGATCAGCCGCAAGAGGTTGTCCCGCACCCGGATACCTACGATGAGTTTCCAGACATTAGCGCCCACTACGTGGACCAATCTCATTTCGACGCCCTATGGTCCGAAGCCACCGCCAAGTTCGGCCTTTAGGGTTCAAACACGGTGCCTACAAGACAACGTTAACGAGAAGCATATAAAAGGCGGTTCCTCCGAAGATGGACAGCGCTGATTCACGCTTCCACAGGTGGAGCAGGAAGGTTACTACCACGCCGAGGAGAGCCGCCCAGATGCCCCCAGGGGCACCAGCCTGCCCGTAGACGGTATAAACCACCAAAATGGTCATCACACCTACAGGCATCATCATGCCCAGCAATGAAAAGAACTGGCTATCCTTCATCCATTTCACAAAGGAAAAGGGAAGCTGGCGCAGCACTACGGTAATAAGGCCGACGGGGACCAACACTGCAGCGATGGAAGCAAGCGTAACTCCAGCGGGCATTAGCGTTCCTCCCGGAATCTCGTAGACTCGCCGCGTCTACGCAAGCCAATAGCGGCATCGATGCGGGGAGATGCGTAGCGGATAATAAGCAGAATGAAGTAGGCACTCAGCGCCACCATGAGCAGTTGTCCTGGGGCGAAGGCTGCAGCAAGGATTCCCACCACCACAGCACTTAACGGCGATGAAAAGTCCTGGTTATTGCGGAAGGAATCCATTGCCAGCACGACAAAAAGGGCAACCAGAGCGAATTCCATTCCCTGCACAGAAGAGGGAATCACTCGGCCGGCGAGGGCACCGACGATGCCGCCGCCTACCCACAAGACCTGACAAAAGATTTGGATGGTGAGTATTCGGTTCCCACTCGGGCGCTCATCGGCGGGGAGGGAAGAGACGATGGCATAGGTTTCGTCGGTAAGCGCATATGTGGAATAAGCCTGGCCCACCCGTGAACGAATGTGGTGCCGGGGAAAGGTGAGGCCATAGAAAATATGGCGGAAATTCACCATGAATCCGGTAACCAACGAAGCAAAGGCGGAAGCCCCACCGGTAACCATGGAAATGGCCAAGAATTCCATAGAGCCGGCGTAGATGACGAGGGAGAAAATCGGCGTCCACCACCAGCTGAAACCGGATTGGACCATGAGTAAGCCGAAGGCTAGGCCGAGGGGAATAAGGCCGATCGCGGCGGCCCAGGTATCTCTTAATCCTTGAGAAATATCCGCGCGCATGCGGGCTAGTCTAGCCCATTGCCTGCAGCGCGATAGGAATTAATTATCTTCCACGTTGACTGGATATGTGGAATAGAGCGGCAGCGGCATGGGTTGACGTTTCATAACATCGGCCCAGAGATCGGCCGGGCCTGGAGTAATAACGTCTTGGGCAAGGGCAGGGGAGACGAACCATTCGCCGGCCTCGATTTCCTCCTCCAGCTGGCCCGGGCCCCATTCGGCATAGCCAGCAAACATGCGCATGCCAGAAACTAGTGGCTCGATCTCTTCTGGGTCCGCGCGCAGATCCACATGTGCCAGGCGCGGTGCGAGGCGGGTGAGCCGATCTTGTTTGTCCGGATCGACGCCCTGTTTAGTCTGTGCGAGCCCAACAACGGATTGTTGATTGAGCGGACCGCCGATATACAGCGCCTGCGGTTTAGCCACCACGGGAAGCCATTCCGGCAGCACATTGAAAATAGCTACCTCAGAGCGCTTGGTCAGATCCACGCCGAAGGTCATCATGTCATTGTGCTCAATGACGAGGATGACGGAGCGGGCGAATTCCGGCGAAAGCATGCCCGGAGCAGCGATAAGAAGCTGGCCGGGGGCGGGGTCATTGCGCTCGAGGGCGTTAAATAGTCTATCGGCAAACATCACTGTTTAGAATCCCACCACTCGCGCAACTTCGCAATCGCTTCCTCGCGCTCGAGGGGGCCGTGCTCTAGGCGCAGCTCCTTGAGATAAGACCATGCCTGGCCCACCTCAGGGCCGGGCTGAAGACCGAGGATTTGCATAATCTCGTTGCCGTCAAGGTCCGGGCGCACGCGAGCCAGGTCCTCCTTGCGGCCGATCTCTTCGATGCGCTCCTCAAGCTGATCATAGGTGCGCTGGAGTCGACGGGCCTTTTTAGCATTGCGGGTGGTGCAATCGGCGCGCACCAGCTTATGCAGACGGGGGAGGAGGTCGCCGGCGTCAGTAACATAGCGGCGCACGGCAGAATCGGTCCACTGATTTTCCCCGAACCCGTGGAAGCGCATGTGCAGGTACACCAGCTGGCCGATGGCCTCCGTGGTCGCCTTGGGGTACTTCAACTTGCGCAGGCGCTTGCGGGCAAGCTTGGCGCCCACCACCTCGTGGTGGTGAAAGGAGACCTTACCATCGGTGTTATCAAAGGTATCCGGTTTGCCAATATCGTGTAGAAGCGCCGCCCAGCGCAGGACAAGGTCTGGACCATCTTCTTCTTGGTCCATGGCCTGACTTAGCACCTTCAGCGAGTGAGCATAAACGTCCTTATGCTGCGCGTGTTCATCCGCGGTCATGCGCAATGCCGGGATTTCCGGAAAGATATAGTCCGCAATTCCGGTGGAAACCAGCAAGTCAATGCCGTCCCACGGCGCCGTGCCGCAGATAAGCTTATCCAGCTCCACCTGTACGCGCTCTACGGTGATGCGCTGGATCTCGCCGGCCATATCCCGCATGGCATCCACCACGCGGTCGGCCACGCGAAATTCCAGCTGGGACGCAAAACGCGCCGCCCGCAGCATGCGGAGAGGATCATCGTGGAAAGAAATTTCCGGCTTGTCCGGGGTATCGAGCACCCGGTCGGCCACATCCTGGAGGCCGTGGAGGGGATCGTGGAAGGTAAAAGAGGCGTCGGCAAGCAGCTCGATGGCCATCGCATTGACCTTAAAGTCACGCCGCACTAGGTCACCTTCCAAGGTGTCACCATAGACCACCTCAGGGTTGCGGGACTGGCCATCATAAGAATCGGAACGGAAGGTGGTGATCTCAATCTGCTGGCCCTTATAGGCCGCGGAGACGGTACCGAAGTCGATGCCGGTATCCCATACAGTCTCGGCCCACTCATCCAGGATCTCTTTAACCACGTCCGGGCGGGCCGGGGTGGTAAAGTCCAGGTCATTTCCCAAACGGCCCAAAAGCGCATCGCGCACAGAGCCGCCCACGAGGTAGAGCGAATAGCCACGGGCGGCAAATTTCTCCACCAAACCGCCCAGCAGGTCGCTGAGGGAGGAGACGGTGGATTCCGCGCGGGCAAGAACGCCAATTAGCTGAGTGTCCTGAAAATTCACGGGTGAGAGTCTACTACGATTGGCAGGGATGACTAACCAAGAACAGGGCCCCTCTAAGGGAGGCGGCCGCAACCGTAACCGGTCCCGGCGCAGGCGGCGCCGCCGGCCGGATAATCGCGCGCGCCGCAGCACTCAGCAGCGCAGGCCCTACCGCGGTGGCAATGGTCAATCTACGGCCATGGAAACCCGCGATGAAACCTCCGCCGGCGGCCTTGTTGTCTCTGGTTTGGCGGAGTGTGTCGATGCCACTGGCCAGGTAGATCTTTCCCGGCTTTATGTGGCACTCATCGGCCGCCTCGACCGTCGCGGACGCCTGCTGTGGTCCATGCCTAAAGGCCACGTAGAAAATGGCGAAGCCAAAGAAGTCACCGCTGAGCGCGAGGTATGGGAGGAAACCGGCATTTCCGGTGAGGTTTTTGCAGACCTCGGCATGATTGATTATTGGTTCGTCTCTGATGGGGTGCGTATCCATAAGACAGTGCACCATCACTTGCTGCGCTTTGTAGACGGCATCATGAACGATGAGGATCCGGAGGTCACCGAGGTCTCATGGATTCCCGTCTCTGAACTCATCGAGCATTTGGCCTACGCCGACGAGCGCAAATTGGCGCGCATCGCGCATGATCTCCTTCCCGATCTCGCACGAAAGGAAGCCGCCGCGGGGAAAGTGACCCCACGGTAATGCGCCAACGCCTGAAGTCTTGGGCCGCCGTGGGCGGCTGCCTGGCGGTAGCGGGGTGGGGATCGTGCCTGCCGCTGCCAGAGGCCGCCGCGCAGATGGATTCGGCTGCGGGAAAACAGCAGGATATCCAAGCATGGTTGGGCGCGCGCGGACCAGAGCGGGCCACTCTCGATCTCATCGCGGCCGAACCCTTCACCGTGGGCAAGGAACTGAAACTTACCTTCCAGGTACACAATCCCACCGATGAGGCCATGGAAGACCTCCAGTTGACCAGCCGCCGTGGCGATGCCGTGGAGAGTACTGCACAGGCCCGCACGCAGCTGGCCACCGGCGAATTCCCGTATTACGGCCCCAGCACCACCACCGCGCCCCTGCAACCGGGCGAAACCCGAGAGGTTACCTTCAAGGTTCCCACCTCCTTACACGGCGAGCAGACCCTAGCCATCGAAGACGCCGGCGCCTATCCGCTGCTGTTTACCCTCACCGGCACTGTCGGCGGCGAAGCGGTCAGCTTTGCGGAAGAACGCCTAATAGGCCAGGTGCAGGGAAAGAAGCAGGCGCTTGGCGATGCCCCCTCGGAGCCCAAACCTCACGACCTCACCGTGGTCTATCCCATTAGCGCCGATATCGACTCGGTACCAGGCGGCGCTGGGGGAGAAGACCTTATTCTCGCCTCCGATGAGCTAGCCACCGAGCTGGCTGAGGGCGGCCGGCTCGATCGCTTGGTGAGCACCTATGCGGACCACGATCTGCGCGGGGCAGGCTGCGTAGCCATCGATCCCGCCCTCTTGGACACGGTCAACCGCATGGCGGAGGGCTATAAGGTGGGCTCTGCCCGCCCGGCTCAGGCGGAGCGTCCTAAGCGCCTGCGTGATTCGTGGTTCAATAACAACGACGATGTGCACCTCGAACCCGGCACTGGCAAAGAGGATGCCGCCCGCTGGCTCAAGCGCCTGCGTGAACTCGATTGCTTTATGTCTATG
Organism: Corynebacterium sp. KPL2825; assembly: GCF_037908445.1. Taxonomy (NCBI): domain Bacteria; kingdom Bacillati; phylum Actinomycetota; class Actinomycetes; order Mycobacteriales; family Corynebacteriaceae; genus Corynebacterium; species Corynebacterium sp. KPL2825. The sequence goes on from NZ_JBBMGI010000008.1 coordinate 63,433, forward strand.
CCGTGGGCAAACGCTAATGCCTCATCCGTGGCCAAGGCGAATAATCCCTTCCTTACCTACGAGGGGCTGCAGCGCGGCAACCACACCATCGAGCGAATCCTCGGCACCAAGCCAGCAACCTCTGTCCTCGCGGTTGGCTCCGGCTATGTGGATCAACAACTGCCCCTGCCCGCACTGGTGGCTGATAATACTTCGTGGCCTGGCCACGCCGTGACTTTCGACGCCTCCCTGGGCGCCCTTTTAGCCCAAACCGGCTCCAAGCCACAGACGGTGGGCTATTCCAACCCGGAGCTACGCTACGATTACTCGCTCGATTCCGAACTTTCCCGCGCCATCACCGGCGGCGCCGCGTTGAGTTTGGCCGCTAGCGATGACACCGTGGCGCGTTTGCCCAATTACTTGGATCCCAGCGCCGCCGAATACGCGCTTGACTCCGCCCAAGCGCTCATCGATTCCGGCCAGTCCCATGCGCGTACCGTCGGCAGCCTCAAGCAGGAAACCGCCGTTCCGGGGTCACTGCCTGGCAGCCCCTTTAGTGATCCCGCCGCCTTCGCCGAATCCGATATCGTCCGCGTGGAGCAGCAGGCCCGCTATACCGATGAGCTGATGAATATCATGGTCGATGATCCAGATATCGCACTGACTCCCTATGAATTCGTCCTGCCTTTGCGCCGGGATTTGCTGGCCGCGCTTTCGCTGACCAACCGCGATAGCTTGGGCAGCAATGCTGAAGCGCGGCGAAGGTTCACCCACACGATGGATGTGCATTCGAATACTTTGCGCGATCTGCGATCTTCTGTGGCGCTTATCCCACCGGGCAATGTTTATACCCGCGTATCCGAGTCATCGCCGCTGCTCATCGTGGCAGAAAATGGGCTTCCGCTACCGGTGGAGGCCAAGCTGCAATACGATGCCCCCGATGGCGCGCGCCTCAACACGCCCAAGAGTGTCCGTATTCCGGCCAAGGGCTCTATTACTGTATCCATGACCGCCGATATGCCTAAGGACGTCGATCGCACAGACATTGGCCTGTGGCTTGCCACCCCAGAAAAGCAAACCATCTCGGAGCCGATCAGTATCGCTGTGCAAACGCGTGCCGGTATCGTAAGCGTGTATGGCGTCGGCATAGCCGGCGCTCTTGCGCTGGTCCTCGCCACTCTCTTCCGGCTAGGCCGCCATCGGCGCAAAAAATCACAAAGGCTTAAAAAGTAAGTTGAAGTTGTATCCTCTATGACTGATAAAACTGGCCGCGAGGCCGAACACGTGGAGAAGTCACCTGCGGGTGTAGTTGACCCGAAGGATGCCGCCGTGCCGGCAGAGCACCCCGCCCCAGCGGGTGCCCGCGGCCGAATCGTCCGCGCCTCTCCTCCCGCTCCGGTGCCAGAAAAGCGCCCCACGCCCGCGGTGCAGGACACCACCGTTCCTCCCGAGGAGGACAAGTCCGCGCTCACCGGACGCAACGCGGAAAACGAATCATCCAATCAGGACGTCATCCGCGCGACGGGCACGATGGCCATCGCGACGCTGCTATCCCGCGTCACCGGCTTCCTGCGCCAGATGCTCATCGGCGCCACTCTCGGTGCCACGGTGGGCACCGCGTTTAGTAGCGCCAACCAGATCCCCAACCTCGTCACCGAGATCGTATTGGGTGCCGTGCTGACCTCTCTGGTCGTGCCCGTTCTCGTACGCGCCGAAAAAGAAGACACGGACCGAGGCGAGACCTTTGTCCGGCGGCTATTTACCCTGGCCTTTTCCATCTTGGGCATAGTCACCATTGCTTCCGTGGTGCTCGCACCCTTCTTAACGAGGATGATGCTGCCGGAAGATTCCAAGGCCAATGCCGTGCAGGCAACCTCCTTGGCCTTCTTATTGCTGCCGCAGATCCTCTTCTACGGCCTCTTCGCCCTCTTCCAGGCCGTTCTTAATACTAAGAATATCTTTGGTCCAGGTGCGTGGGCGCCGGTAGTCAATAACGTCATCTCCATTAGCGTGCTGCTGGCTTATCGCTTCCTGCCCGGCCAGCTCGACCCGCACGAGCCCACCCCGGTGGCCGATCCCCACGTCATGCTATTGGGCTTGGGCACCACCACGGCGGTGATGGTGCAATGCCTCATCTTGTTGCCGTACCTCAAAAAGGCCGGCATTAACCTGCGCCCCAAGTGGGGCTTGGATGCCCGCATCAAGCAATTCGGTGGCATGGCTCTAGCCATCATCACCTATGTGGCTATCTCCCAGTTGGGCTACGTGATCACCTCCCGCGTAGCCGCCTATGCGGATGCCGGCGCCCCACTGGTCTATCAGAATGCTTGGCTCATGCTGCAGGTGCCCTATGGCGTAATCGGCGTGACGCTGCTGACGGCCATCATGCCGCGCCTGTCCCGCAACGCCGCCGACGGCGATGTTGATGCCGTAGTCCGCGATCTGACCTTGGGCTCAAAGCTGACCTTCATCGCGCTTATCCCCATCGTCATTTTCATGACCGGCTTTGGTGTACCGATTGCCCGAGCCCTCTTCCAATACGGTGCCTACGGCGCCGAGAGCGCCGAGCAGCTTGGCCTGACCATCAGCTTCTCCGCCTTCACGCTCATCCCCGTATGCCTTAGTGCTGCTGCACCTGCGCGTGTTCTATGCCCGCGAGGAAGCCTGGACGCCGACCTTCATCATCGCCGGCATCACGCTGACCAAGATCGTCCTTACGCTTTTGGCCCCGTTGATGACGTCCAACCCGGACCGCGTGGTGATTTTGCTCGGTACGGCCAATGGCTTTGGCTTCGTCTCCGGTGCGGTCATCGGTGGCTTCTTGCTCAAGCGCAAGCTCGGCAGCCTCGGCGGCAAAGCCGTCACGCAGACCGTGCTGTGGGCTTCTGGTGCCGGTCTCGTAGGCTTGGTTGTCTCCTGGGTGCTGTACTGGGGCGTGAATTACCTCCTTCCAGAGAATTTGCCCTCCATCGTCTCGCTGATCAAGGTCGCGGTGCTTGGAGTCATCTTCCTCATCGCCACCGGCCTGGTGCTCTCTAAGTCCTCCTTGCCGGAGGTCCAGAACCTGGCCCGCGCCTTGCAGCGCATCCCGGGCATGTCCCGCTTCATCAAGGTCGATTCCTCCAAGGCTATCGAGCTGGAGGAGCCCGACGTGCCGGAAATCCGGCCGGTATTCACCCAGGATGCCTTCAATGCCACCCTGGTACCGCCACCAATGTCCGCCGGTATCGTCCGCGGCCCACGCCTCGTGCCGGGCGCCCCGGTATCGGATGGTCGCTTCCGCTTGCTCCAAGATCACGGTGCGGTCACCGGTGCACAGTTCTGGCAAGCACGCGAGCAGTCCACCGGCCGCCTAGTCGCGTTGACGTTCGTCGATACCAATAGCCTGGCACCGATTGCGCCATCGACTCCGGGAGTTGCCGCCCGCCGCTCCGCCGAGATTTCGCGCAATACCCGCCGCCTTGCCGAGCTGGAGCTCGATACCGTGGCGGATAATATCCAAGTCCTGTCCTACCGCACGGGCTGCCTGGTGGTGGCGGATTGGTTCGAGGGCACCTCCCTCAAGCAGGTGGCTGAGGCCGATAACCTCGACCCCCATTCTGTGGCTCGTGCTACTGCGCCGCTATTTGCTGACGCCGCCGCTGCCCACGATGCCGGCCTCATCCTCGGAGTGGAACACCGCGACCGCTTCCGCGTTTCTACCGACGGTGTAGTCAAGGTGGCCTTCCCCGCCGTACTGGATGGCACCTCCGCCGCCACCGACCGCGAGGCCCTCAGCTCCGCCCTGGAGCTGCTCGTGGAGTCCACGGAGCCTTCGCCGAAGAAGCTGCGCGATATTTCTGAAGATGCCAACCTCTCGGCCAACGAGGCCGCCCAGCGCGTCGAGGACGCGCACTTTGCCCTCGATAGTGCTGATGAGGACAGCCGCGAGGAAAAGATGGAACAGCTGCAGGAGGCAAAAGCGCTGACCTTGGCCGGCATCGCCCAGCGCCTGCACGACTTCGCACCGGAGGAACCGGAGGAAGCACCCGAGGCCTTGCCGGTAAAGGCAGAAGAAGAACCGGCCCAAGAGGATGACCCGGCCCAAGAGCCTGGCTTCGGCGGCCGCGGTTATTCCGGTTCCGGCGTCATCGTTATCGGTATCTTCGCCACCATCTTCGTCGTAGCGATGGCTGCATTGACCACCTGGATCATGTCCTTGCTCAGCGATGTAAAGGCGTCTAATCCGGTCAGCGAAACCATCCACGGCAGCACCGAAATTCCGGATGCCCCGCCGGTGCGTCTCCAGCCTTCCTCTGCGGTTACCGTTCCTGATAACAAGGACGATGCTGCGCTTATCGACGGCAAAACGGCCACCACCTGGTCCACCGAAGAGGAGGACACCGGCGTCCTCGTCACTGTGGATTCGCCAACGCACTTCGCAGTCTTGCCGGTGGTGCAATCCAATTCGGCTGGGGCGAAATATGCCGTCTATGGCGTTAATCGTGACCGCTTCAACCCAGAAAACCCACAGGCCGGCTCTCTGTACCAACTGGCAAGAGGCAAGTTCAAAAACGGCAAGGAAGACATCGAGCTGGAGAAAACCCCCGAGCAATTCGACGGGCTGCTGCTCATGATCACCGAGCTCCCCAAGTCCAATAAGGCAACCATCACAGACATTGGGCTCGTTGGACAGCCCTAGGAAAACTTCGGATACATGAACCCACATTGCAGTCCATGAAATGACGGCCGAACTGAAGAAAATCGCCTTCAGTTCGGCCTTAGTTTTTATTTTTCTTCAACACAAAACTTCATGAGCTGCGCCTTCTAAACTTTTTTACTTCAAGTATTGACCATTTAGGAGTAGTGCGTACACTGTGGGGTGTAACGCAAGCAACAATTTTAGGAGTATTCACTATGTCCCTCGCAGCAGGTACCTACGCACTCGATCCAGCCCACACCGTTATCGGATTCGTCGCCAAGCACGCAATGGTCACCAAGGTCCGCGGCAACTTCGCCGATTTTGAGGGCACCATTACCGTGGCCGAGAACATCGCTGAGTCCAACGCTCAGGCCACCATCCGCACCGCATCCATCTCCACTGGCAACGATGACCGCGATGCCCACGTAAAGAACGAGGACTTCTTCGCGGTAGAGCAGTACCCGGAGATCACCTTCAAGGCCACCAACCTCAACGTTGATGAGAATGGCAACGGCACCGTCACCGGTGACCTCACCATCAAGGGCACCACCAAGTCCGTCGACCTCGATGTGGAAGATGTTGCTACCGCTGAGGACCCATTTGGCAATACCCGCCTGGGCTTCGAGGCAACCGCCAAGATCAACCGCAAGGAATTCGGCATTGACTTCAACGCTCCACTGAAGACCGGCGGCGTGCTGGTCTCCGAGGAGATCAAGATTGAGCTCGAGGTCTCCGCTATCAAGCAGTAGACCCGTGCCCCAGACGCACTAGAAGCATTAAGCTTCCCCAAGCCCGCAGCCACCTTCTGGCTGTGGGCTTTTCCTACGTCTTCCGATATAGCGGTACAGCCACTCCTTACCCTTGGGAAAGCATTTCAGCGTGAACATGAAGACATAAAAAGTAATTTTCATGGAAAATATGGTGCTGCGTGGAGGACGGTAAGTGCGTCACCGTTGAAATGAAGTACATGGAGGTACCAATCGCAGATACTTTCTATGGCGTTGACCTTAATCGTCACCCCGCGGAGACCGCACAGGAGAGCACTGAACGAGTCGCACAAGAGCTACAACGCCAAGGAATCCGCACCGAGACAAATAATTTCCTCATCTTATTGCCTGACCACTTAGTCGCAATCGAAGTGAACGAAGGCGTTGCTTGGTTCGATCCTGACTATTGGAGTCTCGAGGACTTTCTTGAAACGTCGTTCCTTGCCTAGTGAAAAGTAATCCTCAGTTGTCAGCGAACGAGGCGGCGGCATGGTTCAACGGAAAATAGTTAGACTGCACACCAACTGTGATGACGGTTTCAGTTTCCCACTTTGTACTGCGATATATGCCTAAGGGCGCTGTGCTCGTAAAGCGGAGACTCTGGAATTGTTCTTGATCCATGTTGCGGCATGAGGATCAATGAAACCCGCTATTTCTTGGATAGCGTTATCAACGGAGTCGAGATGTGCGACTTCACTGGCTCTATCGCGCTGTTGAACGATTGATTCGTGGTGAGAGCACCTATTTCTCATTTCATAAACAATGACTACAAGCTCTTCGAACTGCTGTCTGCTGTCAGGGGGTTTCTTCAACGCCCTCTTTACCTGAGGCCAGATGCTTGCTTGATAGTGGTTACTTAAGAGGTAACGCCAGAAGTCGAAGCTGAGTTCAGCAATGATTTTTCCCGGTAACGCCCCTCCTCCTCCAGCTCGTCTTTTCGCTTTGCGGATATTCTTCTTTGCCGCAACGTTGAAAGGTATTCGATCGTCATCAAACCATCGGTCACCGTACCTTCTGGTTAGGGCACTGTGAATGCAGTTTCGAAGAAGTACTTCAACATGCTCAATGTCAGCGAGATAGGTCTTCGTGAGGTGAGTATTCCAAAGGTATAGCGCCTCTGGTGTGGGGTGATCGGCGTACCGGCTCATCCGCGCGGATGAAAACCATTGGGATAGCGGTACGGGGGTCGATCTTGGATTACTCATTATGGAAATGCTAATCTCTATCTTGAAAGCCTCGGAACGATCCCTGCACTACGAAAGTAGGAGTAAATCGCCGAGGTTATTGATTTTCCCGGACGATTAATTTCTTGCACGTCTTTAGATCTAGTCGTGAGGCCCACCATACTGTGCACCTGAGACGGCAACTAGGTTCTTTCGCAAATCTTGCGTGCTGAGATGAGATCGCCCACCTCCGCGCGAGGTTGCGTCCTCTAGTGTGGTGTAACGCTTGCTGATGGTCACTGACATCTAGCGCCGCTTGAAGAGTATGGGACGGGCAAAACTAGTCCAACAGGTCCGCAGCGAGGTCCCAATACCCGCTGGGTATTTTGCTCCTAGAAGGCAGCGGAACTTAGGACCCCAACCCCGCACCCTACGTGACGGAGGTAACTATAGTTCGTAGTCATGACCGCACCACAAAATAAGACGCAGCACGAGTTGCTCCAAGAACGCGCAGCAGCGGTGGACCTGCGCGCCTATCACCTCCACCTTGATCTTTCGGAGGTACTCGATAGCCCCACCTACCGCGTGACTACCCGCCTCGAGCTGACCAGCAATGAGCCCGAGCTCTTCCTGGATTACCTGGGAGAATCGGTCGCTGAGCTAAAGGTCAATGGCACCCCGCAGGAGGTGGACTTTGATAGCAGCATCATCCGGCTACACGGCGTGCCGGTAGGGGAGGAGCTGACCATCGAGGTCATCAGTCACTCCCGCTATTCGCGCACCGGCCAGGGCCTGCACCGCATGCACGATCAGGCCGATAACGCGACCTACCTGTACTCACACCTCGAGCCTTCCGATGCTCGCCGCATCTTCCCCTGCCTCGAGCAGCCGGATCTCAAGGCCGTCTTCCACGTGCGCATGACCGCACCAAAGCAGTGGCAGATCCTCTCTAACCAACCAGAAGTCGAGCGCAATGAGGATGACAATCTCGCCACTGTCACCTTCGCGCCGACACCGCCGCTGTCGACCTACCTGACTTCTTTTGCGGCAGGCCCTTATCAGTATCAAGAGCGCACGTGGACCGCCCCGGATGGCAGCCACTCGGCACAGTTGCGCGCCTTTGCGCGCGCGTCCATGTTTGAGTACCTCGACGAGGAAATCTTGGACCTTACTGCCCAGGGTATGGACTTCTTCCACCAGAACTTTGGCTATCCCTACCCGTGGGGCAAGTACGATTCCATCTTTGTGCCCGAATACAACCTCGGCGCGATGGAAAACCCTGGTCTCGTCACCTTCACGGAGAACTACATTTTCCGCTCCCACGCCACCCGCGCGCAGCATGCCGGCCGCGCGAATACCATCCTGCACGAGATGTCCCACATGTGGTTCGGCGACTTGGTTACGCCACAGTGGTGGGATGACCTATGGCTCAAGGAGTCTTTCGCAGAGTTCATGGGCGCGGATTCTTCCGTGCACGGCACCGAGTACACCGAGGCCTGGTCCAACTTTGCCGGCGCCCGCAAAAATTGGGCCTACCTGCAGGATCAGCTGCCCACCACGCACCCAATTAAGGCGGAGATCCCGGACGTAGATGCCGCGCGCCAGAATTTCGACGGCATCACCTATGCCAAGGGCGCGGCGGTGCTCAAGCAACTGGTGCACTATGTCGGTCGCGATAATTTCTACGCTGGGGCGCGCGACTACTTCCAGGAGCACGCCTTTGCCGCCGCCACCTTTGATGACCTCCTGAAGGCGCTAAAAAAGCACACAGACCGCGATCTTGATGCTTGGTCGCAGGCCTGGCTGCGTACGTGGGGTCCAGATACGCTCATCCCGGAGCTGCACACCGAAGGCGAGAAGATTGCGGAGCTGGCCATCCTTGCAGAAGCCGAGGACGTCTGCCGGCCACACCGCCTGACCGCCTCGCTTTTTGATGCCGACTTACACAAGTATCGCGAGATCGACATCGATCTCCCCACAGGCGATGGCACCATCCGCACCATTATCGATGAGGCGGCCGGCCTTCCGGACCCAGCATTGCTGCTGCTTAACGACGCCGACCATACCTACGCCAAGATCCGCTTCGACGAGGCCTCCCTAGACACAGCGAGTGAGCGCCTGACCGACATCGAGGATGAATTGACCCGCGCGGTAATCTGGACCGCACTATGGAACCTCACCCGCGATGGGGAAATGTCGGCGATTGATTATGTGGGGGTCGTCGTCAAGCACGAAGCCTACGAGACCAACACGACGCTGCTGGCTACTGCCTGCGCAAATGCCAATTTTGCGATTGCCCACTATGTTTCGGAAGCCGACCGCGAGCAGGTCCGCACCGACTATGCCGAGGCGATCTGGGGCCATCTGGACGAGGCCGAACCAGCCTCGGACGCCCAGCTTGTACTCGCTCGCGCCGCCATCCGCGCACTCGCCGCAACGCCGGAGGAATCAGGCACCGCGCGCCTTAAGGCCCTGCTCTCCGGTGACATTGCCGGCCTTCGCTTGGACCCCGAAATCCGCTGGTCCATCCTGCGCGCACTCGCCGCCCGAAATGCCGTAGAACTAGACGAGTTGGAGAAAGAAAAACAGCGCGATAATACGCTGACCGGCGCTACGGAATTCCTCGGAGCCAGCCACGCTTTCCCCACGCCAGAGACCAAGCGTGCCGCGTTCGATAAGGCGCTCACGCCGGGCGCCTACTCCAATGCCGAGGTAGACGCGCTGGTCGCCGGATTCAATGCCCCGCGCTCAGCTGCACTGCAGGAGGCCTTTGCGGAGGAATTCTTCTCCCGCGTGGAAGAGATCTGGGCCGCGCACCCGATTGAGATTGCCAACCGCCTCATCCGCGGCTTCTATCCACAGCTGCCCATGGCCGACGACGCCACCACCCGTCTGCTGCACCGTGAGCTGCCAGGAGCGCTGCGCCGCGTGCTGCTCGAGTGTCGCGATAATCTGCGGCGCACGCTTCGCGTGCGGGCTGGTCAATAGACTGTACTGTCCAGCGCTCGCGCTCTGCTTCCCCTCGGGTCACACTGTGTTTAACAGTTGTTGATCCGGGGGGGGAATCTACATATGACGCTGAGTCATGACCGCAGTGACGAAGAACTAGTTGATGCTTTCATTGAAGGGGATAATAAGGCCTTTTCCACCATCGTGGAACGCCACCGCACGCGGCTGACCACCGTGGCACGGCGCTACACCAAAAACGATCACGATGCCCAAGATGTGGTCCAGGAAGCCTTCTTGCGCGCCAGCTGCAACCTGCACTCCTATCGGCGCGAATCCGCGCTATCGACTTGGCTGCACCGGTTGGTGAAAAATTCTGGCTATGACTACCTCAACCATCGCTCGAATAGGGAAAATGCCTCATTAGATACGGAGGACTTCGACGACGATCGCAACCCGCTGCTCGCGCATAATCCTTCCGAAAACCTAGCGGAGCAGCTGGCGGTGCGCGAGGCCATGGAGTTACTGCGCGAGGATCAGCGCGAAGCGCTGGTGCTTACCGACGTCGCCGGGTTCCGCGTCGGAGAAGTTGCCACCGCCCAAGGGGTAAAGCCCGGCACCATTAAATCCCGCTGCGCCCGAGCGAGGGAAGTCCTACGCGCCGCCATTGGGTGAGTTTGCTAATACCGACGTTTGTCAGTGTGGCGGGTAGACTCATGGCGTTACGCGAAACCACACTCTGATTTAAGGGAGTTAGCAATGACCGTCCACGATGTTGCCATCGTAGGTTCCGGCCCTGCCGGTTATACCGCCGCGCTTTACGCGGCACGCGCCGAGCTCAACCCGATTGTCTTCGAGGGCTTCGAGTACGGCGGCGAGCTTATGAATACTACCGAGGTAGAAAATTACCCCGGCTTCCAAAAGGGCATCATGGGCCCAGAGCTCATGGAGGAAATGCGCGCCCAGGCCATCCGCTTCGGTGCAGATTTGCGCATGGAAGTCGTTGACTCGATAGAGCTAGAAGGCGATATTAAGAAGCTGCACGTGGGTGACGAGCTCTTCGAGGCCCGCGCCGTCATCCTCGCCACCGGTGCCGCCCCGCGCCACCTCGGCGTACCAGGTGAGGAAGAACTTACCGGCCGCGGCGTTTCTACCTGTGCTACGTGCGATGGCTTCTTCTTCAAGGACCACAATATTGCGGTTATCGGCGGCGGCGACTCCGCCATGGAGGAAGCAACCTTCCTCACCAAGTTCGCGGACTCCGTCACCATTGTGAACCGCTCCGAGAACTTCCGCGCCTCTAAAATCATGCTGGAGCGCGCCCAGGCCAATGAGAAGATTAAATGGGAGACTAATAAGGTCGTCGAAGAGGTCATTGAAGCCGACGGCAAAGTTGGCGGTCTCAAGCTCAAGGACGTCACCAACGGCGAGACCTCTACCTTGGACGTGACTGCCATGTTCGTAGCAATTGGCCATGATCCGCGCTCTTCCTTCCTCAATGGTCAGGTCGAGCTAAATGACAATGGCTATGTTGTAGTTGAACAACCCACCACCAAGACCTCTCAGCCTGGCGTTTTTGCCTGCGGTGATTTGGTGGATGACCACTACCAGCAGGCAATTACCGCGGCCGGCTCCGGTTGCCGCGCGGCAATTGATGCGGAACATTTCCTCGCAGAAAGCCGTTAATTCAGTATGAGCAACGTCAAGAAAGTAACCACCGATACCTTCCGCAAGGACGTCATCGAGTCCGATAAGCCCGTCGTCGTCGACTTCTGGGCCGAATGGTGCGGCCCCTGCAAGAAGCTATCCCCCATCTTGGAAGAGGTAGCAGAGGAGCTAGACGGCGAGGTCACCATCGCCAAAGTCAACGTCGATGAAGAGCGCAACCTAGGTGCCATGTTCCAGATCATGTCCATCCCTAACGTGCTGATTTTCAACCACGGCGAGAAGGTAGACGAATTTGTTGGTCTGCGTTCTAAAGATGACATCGTGGCGCAAGTGAAAAAGCAACTTTAACTGTTAATCTAATTCCTATTAGATTAAGCGTGTAGAAATTCTGAAATGCGGCCCCTAAACACGGGCTGTGAAAGGGGTAAAAGGCGTGAACCGCGTTCTTCGAGTCGGCGATACAAGCGTGCGTGTAGCTGAGGCTCGCGCCACCTTGGCCCGTCTCGGCCTCTTGTCAGATTTCAAGGGGGAACTTTCTGCGTGGAAAAAGCAGAAGTACTCCGAGAGCGACAAGAGCTTTGATGCCAATTTGTCTGAGGTCCTCAAGGCCTTCCAGCAATCGCGCGGCATCGTGCCCACGGGAGAGATCGATGATCTCACCCTGCGCGAACTGCGCCAGGCCTCGTATACGCTCGGCAGCCGTGTACTTGCCTACGAGCCCGCAAATGAGCTCGTGGGTGATGATATCTCGCAGCTCCAGCAACAGCTGCAGGAGCTGGGCTTTTACCAGCAGCGCGTAGACGGCCATTTTGGCACCAATACCTACGCGGCGCTCAAGGAATACCAACACAACTGTGGCTTGCAAGAAGATGGTGTATGCGGTCCCGCCACCATCCGCGCCCTCAGTCTGCTTGGCCGCCGTATCACCGGCGGATCCGCGCACAATATCCAAGAGCGCGAGCGCGTGCGCAACGCCGGCCCTAAACTGGCGGGCAAGCGCGTTGTGATCGATCCCGCCTTGAGCGGCGGCGACGCCGGCCAACAGGTCAAGGGACGCTTTGGTGATATTTCTGAGCAAGAGATCCTGTGGGACCTCACCCAACGCATCGAGGGACGCATGATTGCCGCCGGCATGGAGACCATCATCTCCCGTCCTCGGACCTCCGATGCGGACGTGAAGTCCCGCGCGGAGTTGGCCAACGCCTTCGATGCGGACATTGTCATCTCTTTGGCTTGTGATTCCTACCCCAATGAGAAGGCCAATGGTGTTGCCACCTTCTATTTCGGTTCCGAATCCGGCAATTCCTCGCTTATTGGTGAGACCCTATCCGGCTTTATCCAGCGTGAGATTGTCGCACGCACCGAGCTGCTGGACTGCGGCAACCACGGCCGCACCTGGGATCTGCTTCGCCTGACCCAAATGCCGGTCATCCAGATCGTGCTGGGCTACCTCACCAACCCAGAAGACATAAAGATCCTCACCAATCCGTCCCGCCGCGACGATATTGCTGAGGCCATCGTCATCGCGGTAAAGCGTATGTATCTCATGGATCAGGATACAGTTGTGACAGGTACCTATAAATTTTCTGAACTCCTTCAAGCTGAGCAGTCCTAAGTCAACGAGATTTGCCCACAAATCTTGGCTCGAAGCGAATCATTCGATTAGTATCTACTGATAGTCTTCATTTCTACTATTTGAATGGATCTTCATGATGGATGCTTCGAGCCCCTCCGCGATCTCTCCCAAGGAAATGGGACGTGTAGTAGCTGCAACCACAATCGGTACGGCGATTGAATGGTACGACTATTTTCTATACGCGGCAGTAGCCGGACTCGTTTTTAACCAAGTAATGTTTTCTCCCTTAACCGGAAGTTTGGCCAGCATCGTGTCTTTCGCTTCTGTGGGCCTATCGTTTTTGTTTCGGCCCCTCGGTGCGTTTTTAGCCGGCTACTATGGAGATCGCTACGGTCGACGAATCGTCCTCATGGTCACACTTTTCTCCATGGGGGGCGCAACCACTTTAATCGGCCTCTTACCTACTTACGAAACGGTAGGTCTATGGGCTCCCATTATGCTCATTTTTCTCCGCATTATTCAAGGCGTATCCGCTGGAGGGGAGTGGGGATCAGCGGTATTGCTAGCGGTTGAACATGCTCCGAACCAGAAGCGTGGCCTTTACGGTGCCGGACCCCAAATTGGAGTTCCCATCGGTCTTCTCATGTCCTCGGGAATTTTATCCATTATGAATAGAATTGCGCCCGGAGATGCATTCTTTCAATGGGGTTGGCGCGTCCCCTTCTTACTTTCCTTCGTGTTGGTTATCGTGGGCTACGTAGTAAGAATCGGCGTCGATGAATCGCCGGTTTTCAAAGTTATAGCGGGCAACAAAAGTCATGAAGGCCCGAATCCCATTGGAGTTCTCTTCAAACAGCATCTACCTCTTGTATTTGTCGCCGCACTGGTATTTGCAGGCAACGGAGCTGTAGGTTATATGACAGCAGGAGGCTATATTCAAAATTATGCCACCAACCCAGAAGGACCCATTTCCTTTGAGCGCGGTGATGTGCTCAACGCAGTTACTTTGTCTGCCGTAACTTGGTTAATATTCACGCTATTCGCCGGCTGGGTGTCGGACTATATCGGTCGACGAAGGACTTATCTCATTGGATTTCTCGTACAGGCAATTGGAGCTGGAATACTCTTCCCACTGGTCAACTCAGCTTCACTGGGCCTTCTTTATGTCGCGCTTATCTTTCTAACTGTAGGCCTAGGATTAACTTATGGTGCCCAGTCCGCCATGTATGCTGAGCTCTACCCTGCATCCGTTCGTGCATCAGGGGTATCGATATCTTATGCCATTGGATCAATTCTCGGCGGCGCATTTGCACCTATGATCGCTGCATCTTTAGTAGATGCAACAGGCACAACAGTTGCGGTTACAATCTATCTAGTAGCTGCAAGCCTCGTAGGTTTTACTGCTATCTTGCTTCTCCAAGAAAGAAAAGGTATCCCTCTTAGCCCTGATTTTGAAACGGAACAATCTAAAAGTCCGTTTATTTTTGGTAAGTAACCTAAACAACGGTAGAACTGAGCCATCCGATTCCCATAATCTTCACTGTGACTATTTTATGGTCAATTCGTGGAGTTTCGGACAAATGATCCGAGTCGAACACGCTCTGCTTGACAGGCTGTAGCTGTCATTGAACGATTCTGAATCAGAATAGGAGAGTAACGCCAACGTCCCTCTCTGACGGCCTTTCAACCCGAGCAGATCAGAAGTGCAATTCAGGGGTGTACCAATTACTTCTTCTACTTTTCACTTTGACAAAGAGTACCGATTTCCTTGCAAGTGAATTGTAAAACTTCACAGAGAGGTATTTAACTACATAAAGCAAATTCGGCAGCAATGCAATAATTGCAAATAATTCATCATCCCAAAGTTAGCAACATTCTATTGAACGACACAAGACCCCCCCTTTAGGATCCTACGTCCGTATCAAATCTAAATACCTGGAGACGTCAATCGAAAGTTCAGAAAGCCATTAGCCTGACTTTAGGAGTTAAATAATCAGTGCTGCTACTAAAGCCTGCCTTGGGATTAAAAGATCGAATATTTTAAGTGACCGCAAAATAGCATTTGTTTAAACTTTCCATCTTTCGAAAGTTATCCACCTGGCTGCATTAGTGCCATGATGCGCTCAAAATCTTCTTGATCACCAAATTCCACGATCATCTTGCCCTTGCGTTTGCCCATGGTCACGGTGACTTTGGTGTCAAAGCGGTCCGATAGGCGCTCGGCAGAATCGGTAAAGTACTGTGGCTGTGGCGCCGACTGCTTCTTTTTTGATTCGGCCGGCTTGCCATCGCGCTTATAAAGGGTGACTGCCTCCTCAGTGGCGCGGACAGACAGGCCCTCCGCGATGATGCGGTTGGCTATATATTCCATCGCCTCCGTGTCATCCAAAGATAGAAGCGCACGCGCGTGGCCGGCGGATAAGGTACCAGCGGCTACACGTTTTTGTACCTCTACCGGCAGCTTAAGCAGGCGCAGCATATTGGTCACCTGTGGGCGCGAGCGGCCAATGCGGTCCGCCAGCTCGTTCTGGGTAACGCCAAACTCTTCCAATAGCTGCTGGTAGGCGTGTGCCTCTTCCAGAGGGTTGAGCTGCACGCGATGGATGTTTTCCAGCAGGGCATCGCGCAGAAGGTTGTCATCCTTGGTATCGCGCACGATGGCTGGAATAGTAGCCAGACCCGCCTTGGAAGAAGCGCGCCAACGGCGCTCACCCATAATGAGCTCGAAGCCACCCTCCTCGGAAGGGCGAACAACGACGGGCTGCAAGAGGCCAAACTCGCGGATCGAGTGAACGAGCTCGCCCAGCTCATCCTCGTCGAAGACGGTGCGTGGCTGCTTCGGATTAGGGATGATATCCCCAATGGAAATCTCACGGTAGGTCGCACCGATGGGAGCCGGGGTGGCCTGACGCTTCTTCGAAGATTGTGAGCCAGAACCCTGTTGAATGGTGGGCGCGCCCTTTACACGCTTGCCGTCGCCGCCCTTGCGGCCAGGCTGCGGGGTGGCATTTCCCAAGATGATATCCGCCGCGGAATCTCCCAGCCGCGGCTTGCGGGTAGGGGCATCAGGGCCAGATGGGATGAGTGCGGCGAGTCCCTTGCCGAGTCCACCTTGCTTCTGTTCTGCCATGAGTTCCTATCCTTCCAATTCCGCGTAAATCTCTGGGCTCACGCCAATCGCCCCGGTGGTCGGGTGCGGGCGATAATCGCCGCGCCGGTTAAGCTCGCGCGCCGCCGCAAGATAGGCGCGGGCACCGGTGGACGAAGGAGCGTAATCAATAACCGTAGTACCGTATCCCGGCGCCTCCGAAACGCGCACGGAGCGCGGGATAACATTGCCCAACACCACGGCACCAAATTGCTCGCGAACGTTATCTGCCACATCTTCTGCCAAGCGCGTGCGGGCGTCATACATGGTCAACAGCACGGCGGAGATATGCAGATCCTCGTTGAGGTGTTCACGGATCATGGAAATATTTCCCAGCAACTGGCCCACACCCTCGAGGGCGTAGTACTCGCATTGAATCGGGATGATGACCTCTTCCGCGCACGTCATCGCATTGATGGTAAGCAAACCTAGCGATGGCGGGCAGTCAATGAAAACGTATTCGAAGCCATGCTCCTCGAGGAAGCCGTTATGCAGGGCGTCATAAAGCCGAAATTCGCGGCGTACCAAGGACACCATTTCGATCTCCGCGCCAGCCAAATCAATGGTGGCGGGGATGCAGAAAAGGTTCTCGTTGTGCGAAGAAGGTTGCATAGCCTTCTCGGCGCTGCAGTCCCCGAGGAGCACCTCATAGCTGGAATCGGTGCCGGAATTATGTTCCGCACCCATGGCCGTGGAAGCATTTCCCTGCGGGTCAAGATCGATCACCAGCACTTTCTTGCCCTCTGCGGCAAGCGCTGCGGCCAAGTTGGCGGCGGAGGTGGTTTTGCCTACGCCGCCTTTCTGGTTAGCAATGGTGATAAGGCGCGGATTAGTCATGCCGTCTACTTTAGTTCACGCGCGGGACACGAATGATCGTGGTTCCCTCGATGGTGCTGACCTCGGCCTTTCCACCGCCGGCCTTCTTGATGTCAGCGGCATCGCGTTCTAGTTCTTCGTGTACGGAAGAGCCCTTCAGTGCGATCATCTCGCCCCCCTTGCGCACTAGCGGCAGCGACCACTTCGCAAGCTTTCCCAGGGGTGCGACGGCGCGCGAGGTCACCACATCGGCCCCCGCCACGGCCTTTTTGATCGGGCCTTCTTCAGCTCGGCCGCGCAGGACCGTCACGTTGTCGAGACCGAGCTCTTCTACCACCTCGTTGAGGTAGTTATAGCGCTTTAATAGCGGCTCGATCAGGGTTATCCGCAGATCTGGACGCGCAATGGCCAGCGGAATGCCAGGCAGTCCGGCGCCCGAGCCTACATCGATGACCGTGGCACCCTCGGGGATTGCCTGCTTGACGACGGCGCAGTTAATAATGTGCCTGTCCCACAAACGCGGCACCTCCCGTGGGCCTATAAAACCACGAGTGGACCCGTCTGTAGCGAGCGAATCATGGTAAGCCTGCGCGAGGGGCAAGCGGGAGCCGAATACTACTGACGGGTCCATCTCGGACACGATGGGGTTCTCCTCCGTGTTTATTTGTTTTTGCGCTGTTTCTTGGTGCGGTTGTCCTTCTTGCGGGCACCCGGCTTAGGTGCGGAAGTGCGCTTGGCCTCAGCCTTCGCGGCTTCCTCTTCTTCTTCCTCGCGGTCCATCTTGGCATAAACGATGCGGGTTTGGAAGAAGGTCCAGACCGTATTGGCCATCATGTAGAACAGCAAACCGATTGGCCAGATGAAGCCGGAGAAGATCAACATGGCTGGCATGACCCAGAGCATCATCTTGGACATCATGGCCATTTGCTGCTGCATCATTTCCGCATTCTGGCCCTGTGGCGCTTGGGTCTTACCGGCGGCGCGGCGCTGTTCCTGGCGGTTTAGGCTCATGCGGGCGTTGAAGTGCGTCATGACCGCAATGATGGCGATCATCGGAACGATGATTACGGCGACCTGGCTGGTGGTTACGCCCTCCACAATCGGCGAATTCAAGCGCAGGTTGGTGACCAGCGGGACATCGAAAATCTTGGCATCCAAGAACTGCTGGACCAGGTCCGGCTTAAAGATGTAGTTTGCGGTATTAGCGTTTTCCTCAATGGACATTGGATCGCCGCTGGGGTGGCCAATGCCACCGGCTACTGCAACGGTGCGGTCGAAGGAGCGCAGTACGTGGAACAAACCAACGAACATTGGAATCTGCACGAATACCGGCAGGCAGCCGGCCATTGGACGAACGCCAGATTCCTTGTAGACCTTCTGCATTTCCTGTGCAGCCTTGGTCTGATCGTTGCCGTACTTCGCACGGATTTCCTGCACCTTAGGCTGGATTTCCTGCATTTTGCGCGAGGAACGAATCTGGCTGATAGTCGGCTTGACCATCAGCGCCTTAAGCGTCCAGGTCAGCAGCACAATGGCCAGAATCCACGTAATGCCCCAGGATGGGTCCATTACGAGGGAAAGCAGCCAGTGCCAGAACCATAAAACGGCCGAAATTGGCCAATAAATGAAATTAAGCACGAGTGTTTAATCCTCAGTTGTTGTTGGTATCCGGAACCGGATCAAATCCGCCCGGATGCCAGGGGCCACATTTGCAGACCCTGGCAATTGCCATCGCCGTACCCTTGAATGCGCCATGTTTGGATAGCGCTTCAAGGGCATAAGCACTGCATGTCGGTTCAAACCGACAGGTCGATACCATCTTAAGGCCAGAGACATGTTTTTGGTAGAAACGAACCACTTTGACCATTGGTGTGGCCAATCCTCTGGCTGGGGGAATTTCCTCCCCGCGGGAATTTAGATATCCCATTGCTTGCGCAGTGCTTTAGCAAGATCTTTTTCTAATTGCTCACTGCTAGCAGTGGCGCTAGCGGGCAGTGCACGAATGACCACATCCACGCTGGCAGGCAGCTTGGGAATGAAAGTCATGCACACATGGCGAAGCCGTCGGGAGGTGCGGTGGCGAACCACTGCATTCCCGACGGCTTTAGAAACAATTAAGCCAAAGCGCGGCCCAGTGGCTGCGATTTCGGCTTCCTTGTCCGTACCTGCGTTATCGCGCGCATGCACGACTACCGTACGAGTGCCCGCCCGGCGACTGCCCTTCATCGTGCGCCGAAACTGTGTCGGCGATGTGAGCTTGTGCTGGGCCGGAAGCATAACTTACGCAGTCAGCTTTGCGCGGCCCTTCTTGCGACGAGCCGCAACGATTGCGCGACCTGCACGAGTGCTCATGCGGGTGCGGAAACCGTGCTTACGAGCACGACGACGGTTGTTCGGCTGGAACGTGCGCTTACCCTTTGCCACGTTAATTCTCCTTGAAGTTGTGCGTAGGCACACCACCGCTAACAGCGGCGCACCCACTGATGATTAGATTCCATGAACCTGACGCATCACAGTCTCTCCGGTGCACGGCGAGCCGACGGGCCCAGCCAGTGCGAGGTGACGCTGTCACTTTCACGCGCAACTCTTTGTTGCAATAGACCATGCCAGATTACGTGATTTCTGCCGCTAGAAACAAATCGACACCCGGGTACACCCGAAATTACATAAATGTTTTTTCCTGCAGCTAGGCGGCCAGATTCCGGGCTCTTACTGCGCCGAATCCACCGCACTGGAGGACCTATCCAGATCGGCGTCCAGGGGGTGAATTTTTCTCACTAGACACACCCGCCGCTTCGGCGGTACAACAGAAGAATCAAATTCCACAGCCAAGCCTGGCATGTGGATAACTCTAAATCAGCGCTTGAGACTTTTGCAGTTTCCGCAGCTTAACGCCATAAACCGGCCAATGAAGAGTTATCCACAGCCATGAACTAAGCTGTGAATAACTCTTTCATCCACACCTGTGGATAACTCTGTGGAGATCGAGGTGACTCGATAAAAACCACTGTGAAAACCACGGTGGAATCCACGGTGAAAATTGTTATTCAATGTCCACCCGTTCCCGACTAAATTCCACAAAGGTAGCCTGTTGTGACTGACCCACAAGCGAACCTGCATGCCATTTGGCGCGCGGTCGTTGATGACCTGCTCGCACAATCCGAGCAACCCAATTCCGAGGTCCCTAGTTTTTCCCATTCACAGCGCCTTTACCTCCAACTGGTCCGCCCCATCATGATGGTCGAGGGCTACACCCTCGTTGCCGCCGAGAACCTCGACGCCAAAAATGTGGTCGAAAATGAATTGGGCGAGTACATCGCCAAGGCCTTAACCCGACACCTCGGACGTCCCTGCTCCTTCGCGGTTACCTTGGCTACTCCGCAAGAACCACAACCACCAGCCACAGAGCCTTCTCCCCAGGCAGCTCCCCCGCAACAGCAGCAGGCTCCGCAAGCGCAACAACCCCAGCGCACGGAGCCTCCCCAGAACTACATTCCGCGCCCGCAACACTCTGATACCGGTTCACAACCGGCACCCGCCCAAAACAACTGGCAATCCAGCCATGCCCCAGCCAGCTTGGATGAGCTTGCCCAGCACTATAACCAGCAGCAGGCGCAGTCCGCGGGAAATTTCACCGATGCTAGCTCTAATTCCGCTCGCATCCCGCGCGAGGCTCCGGCACATGATCCCAACCGTGAAACTTCACTGAATCCGAAGCACACCTTCGATAGCTTCGTTATCGGGTCTTCGAATCGTTTTGCCAATGGTGCAGCCGTTGCCGTGGCCGAAAATCCCGCCCGTGCATATAACCCACTATTCATCTGGGGTGGCTCTGGTCTAGGCAAAACGCACCTTTTGCACGCCGCTGGTAATTACGCCCAGGTGCTGCACCCGGGTTTGCGCGTGAAATATGTGTCTTCGGAAGAATTTACGAATGACTATATTAATTCGCTGCGTGATGACCGCCAGGAATCCTTCAAACGGCGCTACCGCAATCTCGACATCTTGATGGTCGATGATATCCAGTTCTTGGAGGGCAAAGAATCCACCCAGGAAGAGTTCTTCCATACTTTCAATGCGCTGCACCAAGCCAATAAGCAGATCATTTTGTCTTCGGACCGCCCGCCGAAGCAGCTGACAACGCTGGAGGATCGCCTCCGCACGCGCTTTGAAGGCGGTCTTATTACCGATATTCAGCCACCAGATCTGGAAACGCGCATCGCGATTTTGATGAAGAAGGCGGCAAATGACGGCACCGAGGTGGATCGCTCCGTGCTTGAGCTCATTGCCTCGCGCTTTGAATCTTCCATTCGCGAGCTCGAAGGCGCACTTATCCGTGTTTCGGCCTATTCCTCTTTGGTAGATGAGCCAATCAACGTAGAGATGGCGGAAATCGCATTGCGCGATTTGGCCCCGGATTCCGCTGATCGAAAGATTACCGCTACCTCAATCATGGAGGTCACGGCAGACTTCTTCGATATTGATGTAGAAACTCTGCGCGGCGCCGGCAAGAAGCGCGCGGTAGCGCATGCTCGCCAGCTGGCAATGTATTTGTGCCGCGAGCTTACCGAGCTATCCCTGCCCAAGATCGGTGAACAGTTCGGCGGTAAGGACCACACCACCGTTATTTATGCCGATCGCAAAATCCGCAAAGAGATGACTGAAAAGCGCAATACCTATGACGAGATCCAGGCGCTTACCCAACGCATCAAGAATCGCAGTCGCGCCTAAGTCTTAGCGTGCTGCCTCAGCGCTCTCCTTTATATAAGGAGGGCGCTTTTGTTTTCCCGATCCCGCTTCCCAGATTTCGCCGGGGTCACTTGGGGTTGAAACCAGCTAGAAAGCTAGACAGAATCCTCCACGCCGCACCGGCACACCCGTGTAATTTCACAAATAAGGCCCGAAACCCTCTAAAAAGGGCCGTTTATCTGCAAGAAAAGTTATCCACAGCGTTATTCACACTTGTGTAATTTCAACTTTGTAATTCATAGATCTTACTCACAGTTTTTAATTCCACAGGCCTTGTGCTGGGAGAGCCACCCTGTGATCAGTGTTGTGTGTAGATCAGTGATCAAATGACAAAACCTGTGGATAAAACGGCGATCCCACTAGTTGTCCACAATTCACCCCGATTGATCACAGTAAGATCACAAGATTTGCCACACCCCGGATCTGCGCCATGAACTTGTCATTTACCTAGTTACCCACAGATCCCACACCGCTTATTACTACTACTAAATTATTTCTCTGATCTGTATAGAAGAAAGAGGGTGTGTGGAATTCGGCCCGCCCCGCCTCCGGCCAGGCGCGGATCGAGCGGGCAAAGATGGAATTACACGTTGTGGCGCACCGCGCCCAATGCGGTAAGTTGGAAGCCAGTCTTTTGTAAGTAACAAATTTCCTACTTGCCTCAGAGGAGCTCTTCGCACCATGGATGAAGCCGTGTCATTTCGCGTTGCCAAAGATGACCTTGCCAACGCCGTAGCGTGGGTTGCTCGCAGCCTGCCTTCCAAGGTCACTCAGCCCGTGCTTCGCGCGATGTTGATCACCGCGGATGACAATGGTCTTGAGTTCACCGGCTTCGATTATGAGGTTTCTACCCGCGTCCGCATCGCCGGCATGGTGGATGAGCCCGGACAGATTGCGGTAGCCGGCAAGCTCCTCTCCGATATCGTTGCTTCTTTGCCCAACAAGGAAGTAGAGATCTCCCAGGTAGATTCCAAGGCACTGGTTACTTGTGGTTCCTCTCGCTTCGAGCTGCCACTGATCCCACTGGATGATTACCCTCAGCTTCCGGTATTGCCAGAGGTTACGGGCACTATCCAGCCACAGCTTTTCGTCGAGGCCATCCACCAGGTCGCTGCCGCAGCCGGCAAGGATGACACTTTGCCTATGCTCACCGGTGTGCACATGGATATCCATGGCAAAGACATTGAGATGACGGCAACGGACCGCTTCCGTCTGGCCATGCGCACCTTGGAATGGGAGCCGAAGTCCCCGGATGTCGAAGCCAAGCTATTGGTACCTGCTAAGACCCTCCAGGAAACCGGTCGTTCCCTGGACCCGCATCTCAACATTCCGGTAGAGATTGCCGTAGGTACCGATGACAATATTGGTGCGGATGGTCTCTTTGGTTTGCACGCGGATAACCGCGAAACCACCACGCGCATGCTGGATGCGGACTTCCCCAATGTGCAGCCGCTGCTGCCGAAGAATCACACCAATATTGCCTCCATTGAGGTGGCTCCGCTGCAGGAAGCAATCCGTCGCGTTTCTTTGCTGACGGATCGCAATGCACAGATTCGCATGGAATTCGCCGATGGTCAGGTAACCCTATCTGCCGGCGCGGATGCCGGTAATGCGACCGAGACCTTGCCGTGCGCCTTCCATGGCCGCGATGAGTTTCTCATTGCCTTCAATCCGGGCTACCTCAAAGATGGCTTGGCCGTCATCAACACCGACCGCGTGGTCTTCGGCTTCACCGAGCCTTCCCGCCCAGCCATTATGATCCCAGAACCGGAAGAGCTGCCTGAGGCCGATGAAGATGGCAACTTCCCCACGCCGAAGACCAACTTCACCTACCTGCTCATGCCGGTTCGCCTGCCGGGCTAATGTACGTCAGGGATCTCGATGTTCGGGATTTTCGCTCATGGCCCGAACTTAATGTGCAGCTAGGGCCCGGGATCACCCTTTTTGTCGGGCGCAATGGCTTTGGCAAGACCAATATCGTCGAGGCCATTGGTTATACTGCCCATCTTTCCTCCCATCGCGTATCTCACGATGCACCGTTGGTGCGGCAGGGTGCCGATAGTGCACGGGTGTCTATTACCGCGGTGAACCA
This sequence comes from Corynebacterium sp. KPL2825, assembly GCF_037908445.1. Lineage (NCBI taxonomy): Bacteria > Bacillati > Actinomycetota > Actinomycetes > Mycobacteriales > Corynebacteriaceae > Corynebacterium > Corynebacterium sp. KPL2825. The sequence continues at coordinate 87,018 of NZ_JBBMGI010000008.1, forward strand.
GGGCCGCGAGCTCACTACCCATTTGCTGATTAAACCCCACGCGGCCAATCAAGCGCAGATCAATCGCACGCGCCTGCGCAGCCCCCGTGAGCTGCTGGGCGTGGTAAAAACGGTGCTCTTTTCCCCGGAGGATTTGGCCTTGGTGCGCGGGGAGCCGGCCGGACGGCGCGCTTATCTCGATAGCATCATTGCCTCGCGGACTCCGCGCCTTGCGGGTGTAAAGGCCGACTATGACAAGGTACTCAAGCAGCGCAATGCCTTGCTGAAATCAGCCTCCGGCAGCCTGCGCCGCGGCTATTCCGATAGCGACGGTGCCGCCGCATTGGCTACCTTGGATACCTGGGATGCGCAGCTTGCCCGGCTCGGCGCCCAAGTAATCGCCGCGCGCCTTGCGCTTGTCGACGCCCTCTTGGACCACATCCCCGCCGCTTATTCCGGCCTGGCACCAGAATCGCGGCCGGCGCAGGTGGAATATAAGTCCACTATCGATACCTCGGATCGCGAGGTACTAGAGGCCGTCTTGCTTACCGAGTTGGCCACCGCCCGGCAGCGCGAGATTGAACGCGGCATTTCCCTGGTGGGCCCGCACCGCGACGATCTGGTGCTTAATCTGGGTGATCAGCCGGCCAAGGGCTTTGCCAGCCATGGTGAGACGTGGTCCTATGCCATTGCGCTGCGCCTGGCGGAGTTTAATCTGCTGCGGCAAGAGGGAGGATCGGATCCGGTGCTCATTTTGGATGATGTATTTGCCGAGCTTGACGCCAAGCGCCGCAAGCAGCTTGTCCACCTGGCCGCCGAGGCCGAGCAGGTGCTCATTACCGCGGCGGTAGATGAGGACCTACCGGGGAACTTGGAACCCATCGTGCGCTACCGCGTGAGCGTGGAAGATACCGATACCGGCCGCATCTCCAAGCTCAGTGCTGAGGATGCCGGCGAGGATGGGGATGGTGACAAGGATGAGTGAGGAACAAGGGGGCGTCGGCAAGCAGCGCATTGATCCTGTCACCCAGTACTTTAAATTGGTACGGTCCACCTCCAAGAACCCGCCGAAGCTAACCCGCCCTGTGCCAAAGATGCCGGTGCCCTCTCTGGAGAAGGCACAAAAGCAGGGGTATATGGGCTATCAACGGGGTATCCCTACGGGACCAGATGGCAGGAAGAAACGGCGAACGCTGGCGGTGCCGAGCCTGGGAGCCCAAATCAGCCGCGAGGTAGTCAATCGCGGCTGGGAGCACGACCTAGCCAATGGTTGGGTGATGGGTAATTGGGAGAATCTCGTGGGCGAGCGCATCGCCGCCCATACGCAGCCGCAGCGGATTAAGGACAAGGTTGTCTATGTGTCCTGCGATAACTCCACCTGGGCTACGGAGCTGCGCTACCTGCAGCGGCAAATCCTGCGGAAAATCTCTGATCGCCTAGGCCCGGATGTCATTGTTGAGCTGCGCATTCATGGGCCCAAGCAGCAGCGAAATTATGAGGGGCGGCAGTGGGTGAAACCACAAGGATCGCAAGATACGTATGGCTAATAGGTTGCACTTGGATCCGACCTTTAAATCCTAAATAACCTCAGAGCGCGCCAGATTCCTATCTCTCACGGGTGTGGGGTGTCTTTCAGTAGGGGGTATCCGTGTAGAATAGTTAAGGTCTTAGAATTAGCTATAGCCAAAAGGAGAGCACGAATCCGTGGCTGAAGAACACGCATATGATGCCGGGTCAATTACGATCCTGGAGGGCCTCGAGGCCGTCCGTAAGCGCCCCGGCATGTACATTGGTTCGACCGGTTCGCGCGGCCTGCACCACCTCATTTGGGAGATCGTTGATAACTCCGTCGATGAGGCTATGGCCGGCTACGCCGATAAGGTTACCGTCAAACTGCTGGAAGATGGCGGCGTCGAGGTCATCGATAATGGCCGTGGTATCCCAGTAGAAATGCACGCCTCCGGCGCACCTACCGTCCAAGTGGTCATGACGCAGCTGCACGCCGGCGGTAAATTCGACTCCGACTCCTACGCCGTATCTGGCGGCCTGCACGGCGTAGGCATTTCCGTGGTGAACGCGCTTTCTACCCGCGTAGAAGCGGAAATTAAACGCGATGGTAAGCACTGGTATCAAAACTTCCAGAATGCCGTCCCGGATGATCTCGTTGAGGGTGGCAACGCCCGCGGCACGGGTACCAAAATCCGCTTCTGGGCGGATCCGGAAGTATTTGAAACTACCGAGTACGATTACGACATCATTGCTCGCCGCCTGCAGGAAATGGCCTTCCTGAATAAGGGCCTATCCATTGAGCTCATCGATGAGCGCGTTACCGAAGAGCAGATCGAGCTGGAAGAAATCGCCGATGCAGAATCCGGCGAGACCAGTGCGGATGAAACCTCCTTCGATGATGCCCCGGACGCTGGCGATACTTTCAACGAAGAATCCGGTGAAGCGGCGGAAGCTGCGGCGGAAAAGAAGCGCCGCAAGAAGATCACCTTCCACTACCCGGATGGCTTGACCGATTACGTCAAGTACCTCAATAAGTCCAAGACCGCGATCCACCCGACTATCGTTTCTTTCGATGCCAAGGGCGAAGATCATGAGGTGGAAGTAGCACTGCAGTGGAATCAGGGCTATAAGCAGTCCGTGCACACTTTTGCTAATACCATCAATACCCACGAGGGCGGCACGCACGAAGAAGGCTTCCGCGCGGCCCTAACCTCCTTGATGAACCGCTATGCCAAGGAGCATAAGCTCATCAAGGAAAAGGATGGCAACCTCTCCGGCGATGACTGCCGCGAGGGCTTGGCCGCCGTCATTTCCGTCAAGGTGGGCGATCCGCAGTTCGAGGGCCAGACCAAGACCAAGCTGGGCAATTCCGAAATCAAGGGCTTTGTCCAGCGTGCGGTGAACGAGCACGTCAATGACTGGTTCGATGCCAATCCGGCTGAGGCAAAGGCCATTATCAATAAGGCCGTGTCCTCCGCACATGCTCGCATGGCTGCCCGCAAGGCCCGCGAGATGGTGCGCCGCAAATCCGCCACCGACCTGGGCGGATTGCCCGGCAAGCTCGCGGATTGCCGCTCCAAGGACCCGAAGATTTCCGAGCTCTACATCGTGGAGGGTGACTCCGCAGGTGGTTCCGCTAAGGGCGGCCGTGATTCCATGTTCCAGGCCATCTTGCCTCTGCGCGGCAAGATCTTGAACGTGGAGAAGGCCCGCATGGATAAGGTCCTCAAGAATGCTGAGGTCCAGGCGATTATTACTGCACTGGGTACCGGTATCCACGAGGAGTTTGATATCAAGAAGCTGCGCTACGACAAGATCGTGCTCATGGCCGATGCTGACGTCGACGGCCAGCACATTGCTACGCTGCTATTGACCCTGCTCTTCCGCTTTATGCCACAGCTGGTTGAGGACGGGCACGTGTACCTGGCTAACCCGCCGCTGTACAAGCTCAAGTGGTCCAAGGGCACTCCGGGCTATGCCTTTTCCGACGACGAGCGCGATAAGCTGTTGGCCGAGGGTCTGGAGCAAAACCGCAAGATCAACAAGGATGACGGCATCCAGCGCTACAAGGGTCTGGGCGAGATGAACGCCGCCGAGCTATGGGAAACTACGCTCGACCCGAGCACCCGCATCCTGCGCCGCGTGGATTTGGAAGACGCGCAGCGCGCCGATGAGCTCTTCTCCATCCTCATGGGTGACGATGTCTCGGCCCGCCGCTCCTTCATTACCCGCCGCGCCAAGGACGTCCGCTTCCTAGACATCTAAACCGCAGCACAAAGCCCACCGTGGAAAATACTGCGGTGGGCTTTAATTGTGGCGTTTTAAAGCGCGAGCCCTAGGCCTGGGAGCTGCGCTGATCCGCTACGGCGAATCCCAGGGAGGCAAGACACATGGACAGGATGACGCCGAAGCCGGCGACGATGGAAAGCGGCCAGTCCGCGTTCGTGCCGTGCAGGGTGGCAAAGACTATGGCCGTGATGACGGCAAGACCGATGGCCGTGCCGATGCGCTGGCCGGTCTGGAGGACAGCGCCCGACGATCCAGCGTAGGCCTGAGGGACATGTGCCAAGGTGAGCGTCTGGTTAGGGGAGATGACCGAGCCTTGCCCGCCGCCCACCAAGGAGAGCGACAGGACCATCCACCATTCGCTGGTACCCCATTGCTCGGTGGCCCAGATGAGCGCAATGGTGGAAACGAGCCCGGAGATGGTCACCATCATGCCGATAACCACGACCTTGCGGCCGTGGACGGACACTGACCGGCCGGCCAGTGTGGCAGAAATAGAGCTCAACAAAGCGGCCGGAATGCCTACGGATCCGGCAGCGAGGGCGGAGTGCCCGAGACCGCTTTGGAAGTAGAGCGCGACGAGCACCCAAATGCTGGTAATGCCCATGAACCATAAGGTGGCGATGATGGTGCCATTGCGAAAGCTCGCAGTAGCAAAGATATTAAGATCCACCATTGGTGGATGACCGGTGGCCTTGTGTCGTCGCTCCCACAGCACCCATGCCACCAGCAAAAACGCGCCCAGGAGCAGCAGCCACCACACGCCAGGTGTTCCAGAAGACTCCATAAAGGGGAAGAGGATGGCCCACACGGCGGCGCCAAGGATGACAGCACCAATGGGATCAAGGGTGGCTAGGGTCTTGAAAATTCCCAGTTTATTGCCCATTTCATCGCGTACACGAGAAAACAGCGGCCGCGGAAACCACATCAATCCCAAGATGATGGCAAAAAGGCCGACGGGGAAATTGACCAGCATAGTCAACCGCCAGCCCAGGTCCGCGCCACCCAGGCGTATGAGTAGGCCACCAAGTACCGGTCCAATGGCCACGGCGAGGCCCACCGTGGAGCCAAAATAGCCGAAGGCACGGGCCCGCTCGGGGCCGCGGAAGTATTGCTGGATCATGCCCACACCCTGGGGATTAAGCAGGCCAGCACCTATGCCTTGGATAAAGCGGGCGGCATTGAGTGCCTCAGCATTAGGGGCAAAACCGGCGACTGCGGCGCTGATGGAATAGATAGCGATGCCAGCTAGAAAGATGCCGCCGCGGCCGACGAGATCTCCGGCGCGGCCGGCCGCCACGAGGATGACGCCGAAGGTGAGCGCATAGCCGGAGAGCACCCACTGTACATCCGAATTAGAGGCCCCTAAACCCGATTGAATAGAGGGCAGGGCCACATTAACAATGGATACGCTCAGCAGCGACATAAAGAGCGCCGTGAGCAAAACGATAAGTACCCGCCAGCGAGCGGGATCTTGGCCGGCAGGGTACTCGGTCTGGTTAGCTGCGGAAGTAGTCACTTCCACACTTATACCTGGCGTTTAGAAGGCGATTCAACTGCCGGAATCTACATATGCTTCTGCAGCACGCGGCCGAAATCCGGAACCGCAGGGGTGAGGAATTTCGAAGCCTTAGCGCGCAGGGAGTTATAAGGCTTGGATAGTGCGGGGGAGTTGACCTGCTCGGCATGCTTATCGGCTACCGCCATGATGGCATCACTGACCTCGGCGCTGCGCGGCTCCAGGAAGGAACCGAAATCCTGCTCAGAGCTGTTTTCAAACTCTTGCCAGTGCGGGTCCATAGCGTCGAGAACATCCGGTAGCACGCGGCTTAGCGCCTTGGTGATGATGGCGGAGTCGACCTTCTTCGCGGCGGCGACTGCGCCCTTCAGCGCCATGCCGGTAATGCCCGATTGCTTGGCGACGACCCTCTCAACCAGCTCGCCACAATCGCTTATCACCGCAGTGCGCTGCGGACCTGACATAAGTTCAGAAAGATGTGCCATGCTGCACCACCTTACGCGAATTAAGCCGGCTGTCCCGGCAGGCCAGGAAGGTTGGCCTGAATGGCAGCAATCTGATCGGCGATCTGGCCCAAGCCAGCATCGCGGGCTGCCTTTTCCAGATCCACGTTGGGGGAGTAGAGGGCCACGGCGCTGGCCAGGGCGGTGACGCCCGCGGCCGCTGCGGTGATGATCAACGTGAGATCCAGCTGGGAAGAACCGGTAGAGGAACCACCAGTCTGGCCCTGTTCAAATTCCGGATTTACCTCGTCTTTCCAGGAATCCGCCTCAGCTGCAGTAGCGGTAGGAGCAGTGATGGCGGTGGCGGTTAGGGCCGCGGCGGTAAGGCTCGATACGGCGATCTTCTTGACGTGGGACATGGTGCTAGTTCCTTCCTTGGGTCACTCTTCCCAAAACTTAGGCAACTTCTTTAACACTAAGGTAGACGCGCACGGTGAACTTTGCGAACTCTGCGTTATACCCGCTCAGCGCCGGAACGCGGGCTAAAACCTCCGTCATAGCGCGGGCGGCATCGCGGTGGCTATCGTGGATGGCTATTCCTTCCACCTTGGCAGTGCTGGCCGCCGCAGCGGCCGCAAGAGCAGCAAAATTGGTGATGCGGACGTTAAAGCGCGCGCAAAACTCGTGTGCCAAAAGGTAGAGCTGTTCGGTACTCATGATCACCTAGGACTGCGTGGGCCGGGCGCGGCGGATTTCCGCCTCCAGCTCAGCGCGGCCGGGGAGGAGGGCGCGGGCGGTGGATTGCACGTGGGCGTCGGCAAGCGTGCGGGCTGCCGCCGCAACGATGGCGCGCACTACCGCTTCATGTTTGGAGGTACCCTGCGCCGAGGCCAGCAGGGTGAGCGCGTGGTCTTGTTCGGCCGTAAGCCGCAATGTCATTGCCATGCCTTAGTGATACCACGGTGATACCATGCGTGCGGCAATTCGGGCCCTGAAAGGCGCTAAAGGGTAGAATCTGGCGTTATGAGTGACAATAACGACGATCTTTTTGATCGCATATTTCCCATTGACATTAATGAGGAGATGGAGTCGAGCTACATCGACTACGCCATGTCCGTCATCGTCGGCCGTGCCCTGCCGGAGGTGCGCGATGGACTAAAGCCGGTGCACCGCCGCATCCTCTACGCGATGTTCGATTCCGGTTACCGGCCGGAGCGCGGCTACGTAAAGTCCGCCCGCCCGGTCTCGGACACCATGGGTCAGTTCCACCCGCACGGTGACTCCGCCATCTATGACACCTTGGTGCGCTTGGCCCAGTCGTGGAATATGCGCTACCCACTGGTGGATGGCCAGGGTAACTTCGGCTCCCGCGGTAACGATGGCCCAGCAGCAATGCGTTATACGGAGTGTAAGCTCACTCCGCTGGCCATGGAGATGGTGCGCGATATCCGCGAAAACACCGTTGATTTCTCGCCCAACTACGATGGCAAAACCAGCGAGCCGGACGTACTGCCGTCCCGCGTTCCAAACCTGCTGATGAACGGTTCGGGCGGCATTGCCGTGGGTATGGCCACCAATATCCCTCCGCATAACCTCAACGAGCTGGCTGAGGCCATCTACTGGCTACTGGATAATCCAGACGCCGATGAAGAGGCTGCGCTGGAAGCCTGCATGGAACGCGTTAAGGGCCCGGATTTCCCCACCGCGGGCCTCATCGTGGGCGATCAGGGCATCAAGGATGCCTACACCACCGGCCGCGGATCCATCCGCATGCGCGGTGTGACCTCCATCGAGGAATCTGGATCCCGCCAGACCATTGTGATTACCGAGCTGCCGTTCCAGGTCAACCCGGATAACCTCATCTCCAATATCGCGGAGTCCGTGGCCAGCGGCAAGATCGCGGGTATTTCCAAGATTGAGGATGAATCCTCCGACCGCGTTGGCATGCGCATCGTCGTCACCCTCAAGCGCGACGCCGTGGCCCGCGTGGTGCTCAATAACCTCTACAAGCACTCCCAGCTGCAGACGTCCTTCGGCGCGAATATGCTCTCCATTGTCGATGGCGTGCCGCGCACCCTCCGCCTGGATCAGATGCTGCGCTACTACGTGGAGCACCAGATCGAGGTCATCGTTCGCCGTACCCAGTACCGCCTGAATGAGGCCGAAAAGCGCGCCCACATTCTGCGCGGTTTGGTCAAGGCCCTAGACATGCTCGATGAGGTCATTGCCCTTATCCGCCGTTCGCCCACCGTGGACGAGGCACGCGAGGGCTTGAAGGAGCTTCTCGACGTCGACGATATCCAGGCCGACGCCATCCTGGCCATGCAGCTGCGCAAACTGGCTGCCCTGGAACGCCAAAAGATCATCGATGAGTTGGCGGAAATCGAGCGCGAGATCGCTGATCTGAAGGATATCCTCGCCCGCGAGGAGCGCCAGCGCCAGATTGTCCACGATGAGCTGGCAGAGATCGTCGATAAGTATGGCGATGAACGCCGCACCGAAATCATTCCGGCAACCGGCGATGTGACCGATGAGGACCTTATCGCCCGCGAAAACGTTGTAGTCACCATTACTTCTACGGGCTACGCTAAGCGCACCAAGGTGGATTCCTACAAGGCGCAAAAGCGTGGTGGCAAGGGCGTGCGCGGCGCTGAGCTCAAGCAGGACGATATTGTCAAGAACTTCTTCGTCTGCTCCACGCACGACTGGATCTTGTTCTTTACCAACTTCGGCCGCGTCTACCGCCTCAAGGCTTATGAGCTGCCAGAGGCCGGTCGCGCCGCTCGTGGCCAGCACGTGGCAAACCTGCTGGAATTCCAGCCGGAAGAAAAGATTGCCCAGGTCATCCAGATCCAGTCCTACGAGGATGCTCCTTACCTGGTTCTCGCTACCCAGCAGGGCCGCGTGAAGAAGTCCCGTTTGACCGATTATGAGTCCGCGCGTTCCGCTGGCCTTATCGCCATCAACCTCAACGAGGGCGATGCTCTCATTGGCGCACAGCTCGTCTCCGAGGGCGACGACATCCTGCTCACCTCCGAGCAGGGACAGGCCATCCGCTTTACTGCGGACGACGACCAGCTGCGCCCCATGGGCCGCGCTACCGCTGGTGTGAAGGGCATGCGCTTCCGCGGCGATGACCAGCTGCTGTCCATGTCCGTGGTCCACGATGGCGAATTCCTCTTGGTTGCCACCTCCGGCGGCTACGGTAAGCGCACCGCTATCGAGGAATACACTACGCAGGGCCGCGGTGGCCTGGGTGTCATGACCTTCAAGTACACCCCGAAGCGCGGCAAGCTAATCGGCGCCATCTCTGTGGATGAGGATGATGAAATCTTCGCCATTACCTCCGCCGGCGGCGTCATCCGCACCGAGGTGGACCAGATTCGTCCGTCCTCCCGTGCCACGATGGGCGTGCGCTTGGTCAACCTGGGTGACGATGTCGAACTGCTTGCCATCGACCGCAACGTCGAAGAAGATGGTGAGGAAGACGCTCAGGCCGTGGCTAAGGGCGAAAAGACCGTGGATGAGGTCCAGCAGGAACACAAGGCTGGCGATGCTTCCAAGGATGAGGAGTAATTAATGGCACGACGAGACATAACGATTACGCGAATCTCGCCTATCTCGGCATTCCGCGTCGGTCTGGCCCTGTCACTCGTCGGACTGATCGCCTGGATGCTGGCCGTATGCCTGCTTTATATTGGCCTGAACCAGGTGGGGATTTGGGAATCGCTCAATAGCCTCGTCGGCGGCGTCGGCGGCGGATTCGAGGTCACCTTCGGTGTCGTCATCTCCGCCTCCGCGCTCATCGGCGTTATTTTCGCCGTTCTCCTTACATTGCTGGCTCCCCTGATGGCGGTTATTTATAACGCCATCGTGGACGTCTTTGGCGGCCTGCGAGTCGACCTAGACAACCGCTAGCGCCTCTCTCACCCTAGAGGATGCCGGCACCTTCGGGTGCCGGCCTTTTCTTCTATCAGCACGAATCTTCCCCTTTTTGTTTAGTGGTATGAAATGCTTCTTGAGCAGGCGATTTGTATAAATCCGGGGATAGTATGTAGAGTTAATTCTCGTTCCGCACAAGGGCCTATAGCTCAGTCGGTTAGAGCGCATCGCTGATAACGATGAGGTCGCTGGTTCGATTCCAGCTAGGCCCACCACGGAACAATGGGGCATTAGCTCAATTGGTAGAGCATCTGCTTTGCAAGCAGAAGGTCAGGAGTTCGATTCTCCTATGCTCCACAGCATGAAGTCCGGCCTCCTCTTCGGAGGGGCCGGACATTTTTTATTTCCGCGGTCGTTCCCAAGCGCTCTGAGAAGTGACACAATGGCGAGCGCTCCACTCGGATCACCATTTTCGTCCATATAAACCGGCAAAACCGTCGACGAAAACCGAGGTTTGGATGGACGATATCGTTGAAGACAGCACTAAGCCAGTCTCGAAGAGGGAGCCGATGATGGATGGCAGTGGCCTCTACACAGTTGCACGGCAGCGCGCCGAAGAGATGCTCGGCTCGCAGGTACAGCATCCTTTCGGGCCCGACTGGGAAGTATTCAAAGTACGCGACAAAATTTTCCTGTTACTGACAGCAGTGACAGGTCAACAGCAAATGATCATTAAGGCCGAGCCGGAGGACTGCCAAGCGCTACAGCAGCAATACCCGTTCATTGCGCCGGGCTACCACATGAATAAGCGTCATTGGGTTTCCGTCTATCCACACGCAGAGCTGCACAAACAGCTGATAGAGGAGTTAGTCACGGATTCCTATCGTTTGGTGGTGGAGAAGCTGCCAAGAGGGCAGCGGCCGATCGATGCGTCCTTTGGGCACTAAGGTCTTTGCGTTTAGGGCAGTGATGAGTCACTTTAGAATTAAAGCCAAGTTGATAGAATAAATCCCATGACCGAGCGCGATGACTACTGGCTAAATGATGAAGAACTCGCATCATTTATGTCCCTAATGAGCGTAAATATTCGCTTGACCAATATTTTGGATGCTCAGCTGCGCGATGACGCAGGCCTGAGCTTTTTTGAATATACGGTGCTCTCTCGACTATCTGAGGCGGAAAATCGCGAGATGCGTATGCGTGATCTGGCGATTACCGCCAATGGATCTTTGTCTCGCTTGAGCCAGGTCGTTACGCGCCTAGAAAAGCAAGGGTGGGTCGTGCGCCAGCCGTGCCCGACTGACGGCCGCACCACCATGGCACAGCTGACGGATAGCGGCTGGGATAAGGTAGTAGAGACCGCGCCTGGACACGCTAAGCAGGCTCGGAAGTCCGTAATGGATAACCTGACCCGCACGCAGATCCGCCAGATGCTGCAGATCAATCAGCGGATCATAAAGGCCATCGAAAATGATGAGCGCTATGGTGGGCGCTATTAGTCAGTTTCCTCGTTACTTTTTGGGATAGCCGCGGCGGCCCGAGACGGTTTTATCGAAAGGGATCCAAAACCGCAGGGCCGCTTCCTTGTTTTTCGAGATGCCCATGCGCGGTCCGCGTACCCATTCTGGTTCGGAGGTTCGCTCAACAATCTGAATTGGTCGGTGGTTATCTTCCAGCGTGAAGCCTAAGGCCTTGCCCAAGTTTCCTGGCCCGCGGGCAAGATTATGAAAATCGGTGGTGCCGCGGCGGGCGAAGGCGATATCGGCACCCTCGATGATTTCGCCGCCGCGCAGCAGGCAGCCTTGGCCGGTGCCATCAGGGGCGCAGACGATATTGACGTTGCGGTGGATACCATAAGAAATATAGACGTAGAACTTACCCGGCGGACCGAACATGGCCGCATTGCGCGGGGTCATGCCATTGAAGGTATGTGCAGCGGAATCCTCGGCACCGAGGTAAGCCTCAACCTCTGTAAGTCGGATGCTTACCCCGGCATGGGTGAGGGTGCAGCCGAGGAGTTGGGGAGCGACGGCGTCGGCAGTCAGGGCAAAATCAATCATTAACCACGAGCGTAGTAGCGCTTACCTGCTACAGGGGTGCGCAGGAGGCGATCCAGGCTCACGGGCTCGAGGCCCTTCGCGCGCAGGCCGTCGATAACGCAATCGGCGGCGTCCACGGTGGTGGGGTGGATATCGTGCATCAACACAATGGAGCCGGCGCGGGCGCCTTGTACGGCCGCGGAGCACACATGGTCGGAGTTGCGGTCCTTCCAATCCACGGTGTCGACGTCCCACAACGCTTGGGAGACGCCCTTATCGCGGGTGGCCTGATCCACGGTGGCGTTGGTCGCGCCATAGGGCGGGCGAACCCAGCGCGTACCTTGGCCGGTGGCCTTTTTGATGGCGGCATTGCCGGCGTCGATTTCCTGGGATACCTGGTCATAGGACAGGGTGTTGAGCTGGCGGTGGCTCTTGGTGTGGTTGCCGATGGTGTGGCCCTCGGCCTTCATGCGCTTGAGCAGCTCAGGATGTTGATATGCGTTGGGGGCTAGCACCATGAAGCTTGCGTGCGCGTTCTTTGCCTTGAGCTTGTCCAGTAGGCGGTTGGTCTCGGCACCGGGGCCGTCGTCATAGGTGATAGCTACGCAATTGGCACAGTCGACGCCACCTTCGCTGCGCGGCTGCGGCTTCTTTGGAGCTGGGGCGGCGGGTGCCTTCTTCCCGGGGGCAGAGTGTGGAAATGCCTGGGATCTGAAGTCTTCAACCTGTGCGCGGGCATCCTCGATGCGATGGTTGATTTCTCCTTGAATATCCGTGCTTGAAGATGCAGGCAATCGCGGGATTTGCGGTAACTGTGCATGAGCGGCTGCTGGCATGGCGGCGGCAATAAGCACGGTGAGTGCAGAGGTGAGGATGCGGCGCATAGTGATCCTAAAGGTCAGGGATAGTGGACATGATGTGCCCATGACCCTAGCGCCTGCGTGTTACTGACGTGATAGGACATGCCTAAAGTGGCCAAAGTGATTTGAGAGATCTGGGTTTTGAGCGGTTTGTGGTTGCTTCGGCTGCGGTAGTAAAGTGTGTAGGCACTGGGGCATTAGCTCAATTGGTAGAGCATCTGCTTTGCAAGCAGAAGGTCAGGAGTTCGATTCTCCTATGCTCCACAGCATGAAGTCCGGTTTCCTCTTCGGAGGGCGCCGGACTTTTCTCTGCGCAAGGGCAGCTAGGGGGCGATGTCGCGATTTTTCGATGTAAACTCCATTTTTGTCGGCGGAAATGGCAGGGATGTACGCGCACGGTCGCGGGGAGGAAATTTTAAGTACAGTAAGTGGGGAATTATTACTATTACGCGAAACCATTAGGAGACTAACCATGGCCGCCAACGTTCGCTACAACGATCCCTTTACCTCCACAGAGAAGAAAGTCTCGGCGCCGGAAGGCGCAGAATACGTTGTGGTGCGCAAACGTGGCGAGGCCGCAGTGGATGGCGAGGTCATGAGCTTTCACGGCACTCGTGAAGAGGCGCGCGAGGCGGTTATGGCTGGGCTGACCGAGGAATTTAAGACGGCCGTGGATAATGAGCCGATTTACGTTACGCACGCCCGCCTGCGCTCGCTTTAGAAGCGCTTCAGCATCACAAAGTGTCCCTCGTGGCTGCCCACGTGTTCAAAGCCGAGGTGCTCATAGAGCCCCTTGGCGCGGGGGTTATCGGGGTGGACGGCTAGCGAGATGCCGGGGGCATGCAGGGTGTAGGCGAGGGAAATAGCGGCGTCGATAAGCGCGGTGGCAATGCCCTGTCCCTTATAGCGGGCCTCGACCGCGATGGCGAGCTCCGGAATGGCGGGCTCGACAAAGCCAAATCCGTGGTTGTCCTCCGTGCCCCAATTGAGCCACACGCCACCGGCCGGGACAAGCTCCTCCCAGGCGATGAAACCGCCCTGGTTGGGATCCCAATTTTCCACGTAGAAGGCAAAATCAGCGGCGAAGTCAGGGGAGAGCTCGCCGTGCTCGTCACCGAAAGTATCGGTGAGGAAGTTGAGGCGGGCGAGGTAGGTGCGGTCAGATTCTTGGGTTGCGCGAAGTTCCATGGAATCCACGATAGACGCCAGTGGTGCAGCACGGGGTACGCATGCGAAAATCCCCTCCGCACAGGACAGTGACCTGTGGGGAAGGGATGTGGCTGCCGCTTAGGCGAGGTGGTAATTGCGGACGTCGTGACCGTTAAACTCGCGCTCGATACCGGCCTCGTCTACGGAGTGGAAAGTGGTTCCGTTATCGATGGCGAAGCGCAGGTTATCCACGCGAGAGGAAGGGTCTTTAGACACCGCACCCGCTGGGAAGTAGTACGTTGAGCCGTCTTTGAGCTTGACGGTGAGGGACTCAAAGCTCATTGTTCATCTCCTTGTAGAAAGATCCCTAATGTGGGAATTCAATCAAGAGATTTTTGTCTAAGCAAAGAAATGAGATCTAGGCAACGCTGAATATACCCCCACGGCGGGGTGGAAAGCGTATTTATTCTTTGGTCTACAGGCGGTGCTTGCCCTCGTTTTGGTGGTCATCGGTGATGCGGGTGGTGTCGGCCGGCTGAGCTGCTTCTTCTTCGCGGTGCTTGGCCAGCTGTTCGTCGATGGAACCCAGCAGTTCCTCATCGCGTACAGCGCCTTCCTCAACGAGGTCAGACTGGGTGTCATTCTCGCTGGTGGAGGTGTAGACCAAGGTGGACTCAGGGGCGGTGTGGGAGGCGGACTGGAAGTCATCCACGCGCGGTGGGGTCTGGGATGGCTTGTCGTTGGAGCGCAGCCAGTAGTAGGCGGCACCGGCCGCGGCGGAAAGCACAGCGATAATGCCGGCGAAGATCCAGCCCTTGGAGGACTTCTGCTTCTTCTGTTTCTTGGCTACCTTGGCGGACTTCTTCTTGAGGTTCTTCTGCGCCTTCTGAGAATCCTTTTTGGCCTGCTTGCGGGCCTTCTTAGCCTTCTTGGTGGCCTCTTCCTTGGCGTCGTTCAGGCGCTCGGTGGCGTCCTCGCGGTAGTTGTTGAACTCCTCCAGGGCGCGCTCGAGGCGGGAGTGTGCGGCGCGGGTGACGGCGCCCGCCTGGCGGCGGGACTCGGCGAAGCTGCCGTTATCGCGCTCGTCCATCTTTTGCGCAGCCTCCTCTAGGGCGGTGTAGGCTTCGCGGGACTTTTCTTCGCGGTAGTTGTTGAACTGGCTCCACAGGTTCGATGCGGTCTTGAAGGCCAGGTTCAATGTGGTGGGGTTCATGGGATGGAACACTCCTTAACTCAGATTTATCAATTCGCTTTCACCCAGCATAGTGACGTAGTGGGTGGTGTACCACCGTGAGCGCGGCGGCGTGCTGGGGGAACGGGTCACAAATAGACCGCTTGGTTCAGAATGTGCGATTATTATTCAGCCAATTTTTCGCCAACCTCGCAGTTTGCGGGCTTGCAATGGTAATACCATTGCAAAATCGCTACCGCACAAACTGAACAGCTTGGTACGTTTTTGTCAACGCATCGACGACGACCAGCAAAGGAGGTGACTATGAGCCCGCGACTTTCGGCTTCCGCGCCCTTGGATTATGAAAGCGAAGAGGAATCCCATGTACCTGAGCGCCTCGCCCTTTCCTTCGAGGTAATCCCACCGCGCCACGATGCCGATGCCGCCAAGATCGACCGCCTGCTAGAGGTCCTGGAAAGCTATCACCCCGATTACATCGCGGTAACCAGTTCCCAGCGCTCCGGCTGGCTAGAGGGAACCGCGGCCTTCATTGAGAAAATCTCGCAGAACACCGCTATGCGCCCGCTGGCGCACCTGGCGTGCACGGCCGGCTCGCGCGACGAGCTCATCGGGTGGATTAATCGCTTGGTAGATGCCGGAGTGCGTGGCCTGCTAGCTCTGCGGGGTGACCTCCCCGAAGGGGGCATGCCAGAACACTACCTTCAGCATGCCGATGAACTGGTTCGCCTCATCCGGGAATTGGAGAGCCACCAAGCGGCCCGCTTTGCTGCCGGCCGACTCGCAGTAAGCGTGGCGTGCTATCCCAGCGGCCATGCTGAATCCAAGAACGAGGACGAGGACTTCGACGTCCTGCTCAATAAGCAGCGCCTCGGCGCGGACTTCGCCATCACCCAACTCTTTTTTGATGCCGAGGATTTCCTCCGCTTCGCCCAAAGGGCGGAGTTGGCCGGGGTGAAAATTCCCCTTATTCCGGGGATTATGCCCATGACCAGCCTGCGCCGGTTGGAACGAATGGGGCAGCTGTCCGGGCTTGCCGTACCCGAAAGGGTGCGCACTCGGCTCGCGGCAGCGAAAACCCCAGAAGAGGAATACGAAATCGGCATGGAGCTTAGCGCCCAATTGGCCCGCACCATCGTGGCCGGGGGAGCGGAAGGCCTCCATATCTATACCCACAACAATCCCGACATTACGCAAGACCTGTTATCTCGAATCGGAGTAAACAATGACGAACACTAATTTCCCCAAGGCGACGATTGAGGGCTACCCTCGCGTTGGCGCTAACCGCGAGCTCAAGCGCGCGCTGGAATCCTACTGGGCCGGCCGCATCGATGCAGAGACCTTTGAGTCTGCCGCTCATTCCCTGCGCTTGGATACCTATAACCGCCTGCGCGACCTCGGTCTTACTGAGGACTATGCCATTCCAGCCGACGTCGCTTACTACGACCAGGTGCTCGAGACCGCACTGACCGTAGGCGTCGTAGCCGGCGAGACCCTGGATGATGAGTTCACCTTGGCCCGCGGCAATAAGGACACCGCGCCGCTAGAGATGACTAAGTGGTTCGATACCAACTACCACTACATTGTCCCGGAAATTTCTGATGACCAGGACTTTAAGGCGCGCCCACAGCGCGTTATCAAGCTGGTGGAAGAAGCCCGCGCAGCAGGTCATACCGTGCGCCCATACCTCGTCGGCCCGGTTACCCTGCTGGCCTTGTCCAAGCAGGCCGAGGGCGCTACCAAGTCTCCGCTTGACCGCTTGGATGATGCTGTCAAGGCTTATCAGGAGGTACTGGCCGAGCTGGATAAATCCGGCGTGAAGTGGGTACAGCTAGCTGAGCCTGGCCTAGTGGCGGACCTGACCGTTGCCACCGATGAGGAGCTTGCCGCCCACACCAAGCGCGCCTATGAGGCGATCTTGGGTGCAGACAACCGCCCGCAGGTCTACCTCACCACCCCGTATGGCTCTGCGCGCAAGGGCCTTGAGGTTTTGGCGGAACTTAAGCCAGAGGCCGTCCAGGTGGACCTTTCCGTGGGCACCTTGGCTCTCGATGAGGGCTACCTTGAGCGCGTGAAGAAGCTGAACTCGCACGTGGTTGCTGGGCTTATCGACGGCCGCAATGTCTGGGCCGCCAACCTGCGTGACCTGCGCTCCAAGTACGAGGACCTAGAGAGCAGCCTCGACTCCCTGTCCGTATCGACCTCTGTATCCTTGCAGCACGTGCCGCACACCGTGGAGGCAGAAACCAAGCTGCCTGCAGACGTCGCCACCTGGTTCTCCTTCGCCAATGAGAAGGTCAAGGAAGTCGTCGCCCTCTCCCAGGGTCCGCTGGAGGCACCAGAGGCTTATAGCATCAGCGACCGCGCAGTGCGCACCCGTGCCGAATCCGAGCGCATCCACAACGCGGCGGTGAAGGCGCGCATCGAGAAGCTGCCGGCCGGCGAGGTCAAGCGCGAGCCTGCCTTTGCCGAGCGCAACGAGGCGCAAAAGGAACTCGGCTTGCCGCAGCTGCCGACTACCACCATTGGTTCATTCCCACAGACCAAGGAAATCCGCCAAGCGCGTGCGGCGCACCGCAAGGGCGAGCTTTCCGACGCCGATTACAACGCCGCCCTCAAGGATGAGGTCAAGTCCGTCATCGAGCTGCAAGAGCGCCTCGGCCTCGATGTACTTGTACACGGCGAGCCAGAGCGCAATGATATGGTCCAGTACTTTGCCGAGCTGCTCGATGGTTTCGTAACCACCGAAAACGGCTGGGTCCAGTCTTATGGCTCCCGCTGCACCCGCCCGCCAATAGTCGTAGGCGACATCTTCCGCCCGGCTGCGATGACCACCGAGTGGTCCAAGTACGCCCAGTCGCTCTCGGAGCACCACGTCAAGGGCATGCTTACCGGCCCGGTGACTATCCTGGCCTGGTCCTTCGTGCGTGATGACGTCCACCAGTCCATCTCTGCGGACCAGCTCGGCGTCGCGCTGGCGGATGAGGTCCGGGACTTGGAAGAGGCCGGCATCGACATCATTCAGATCGATGAACCCGCCTTGCGTGAACTGCTGCCTTTGCGTGAGGAAGACCGCAAGGCCTACCTGGATTGGGCCGTGCGCTCCTTCCGCCTCGTTGCACTCGAGGCCAAGCCGACCACCCAGATCCACACCCACCTGTGTTACTCCGAGTTCGGCCAAATCATCGATGCCGTTGCCGGCCTCGATGCCGATGTCACCTCCATCGAGGCGGCCCGCTCCCGCATGGAACTGCTCGAAGACATCGACGAGACCTTCCATTCCGAGATTGGCCCGGGCATCTACGATATCCACTCCCCACGCGTGCCCTCCGTGGCGGAGATGGCCGAGCTCATCCGCGCTGCGCTCAAGCACGTGCCGGTCGAGCGCCTGTGGGTTAATCCAGACTGCGGCCTTAAGACTCGCGGCTACGAGGAGACCGAGGCCTCCTTGCGCAATATGGTGCTGGCTCGCGATGAGGTACGTGATTCCCTCTAAGTCCTCTTAACCTCATAGAATCCCGGCTGGGAAATGGGCAACTAGCCCTTAACTGGCCGGGATTTCGCGCTTTGCCTTGCGGCGCTTGTTGATCCACCCGATGATCATCGGCAGCACGGAAATTGCCACCACAATCAGCATGATGATGTCGATGGAGTGAGCAATGCCCGGGATACCGCCCAGAAGTACGCCGACCAGCAGCATGGAGCCTACCCAGCCGATGCCACCGAGGATATTCCAGCGCAAGAAGGAGGAGTAGCCCATTTCCGCGGTGCCGGCGGCGAAGGGGACGAAAGTGCGCACGATTGGTACGAATCGGCCCAATACAAGGGCCACCGGGCCGTGGCGCTGGAAGAAGTCTTCCGCGCTATCGAGGTGTTCGGTGCGCAGAACGCGGGCATCGTCCTTGAAAAGCTTGCGGCCAAAGCGGCGGCCCAAGTAGAAGCCCACCTGGTCGCCGGCAAAGGCGGCCACCGCGGCCACGACAAAGAGCAGCCAGGCGTTGATGTCGAGTTCGTGGCGCAGGATGGCCGCGGTAACGAGCAAAGAATCACCCGGCAGGAACGGGAAAAGCACGCCGGACTCGATGAAGATGACCACGGCGACGCCGAGCAGAATATAAGGTCCAAAGCTTTGGAGCAGGGAACCTGCGTCCATAAGGTTGTGGAGGGAGGACAAGAAATCCATGTGCGGATCCTTTCTTAGTGGTTCTTTTAGTATCCTCCGCAAACTGCAAAGTAGCTGCGAATCCACTGGGTGTCCGAATGGAACCGATATGTTTCTTTTCTCCTCCTAGCTTCCGGGTAAGAAACATCACTAGCCTGGGAGTATGAACCACTCCGCATTCCGTAATAGTCAAGACACTTTTCTCTCCGACGCCCTCGCTGGGCTCATCGCCAACCACCCCGATGCTCGCTGGCACGACGTTGGCTTCATTGGCCGCTCCACGCCGCTGCGCACCGCGGACGGTGATCCGGCAGTGGCGGTGATTTCCGGTGGCGGTTCCGGTCACGAACCGATGCATGCCGGGTTTGTCGGCCAGGGCATGCTCGCAGCGGCCTGCCCGGGGTTGCTCTTTACCTCCCCGAACGCGGTCCAGGTCAGCGAGGCCACCCAGTGGGCTGACCAGGGCAGGGGAGTAGTCCATGTGGTGAAGAATTACACCGGAGACGTCATGAACTTTACCGTCGCTCGCAACGCCGCCGAGGCGGTAGACACCCGCACGGTGCTGGTGGCCGATGATATTGCCACCGATGGCAATGAGGACGGCCCCGGTCGCCGCGGTACGGGTGCGACCATCCTGGTGGAAAAGGTCGCAGGAGCTGCTGCCTACCGCGGCGATGACGTGGATAAGGTTGCTGAATTAGGGCAGCGCGCCGCGGATAATTCTCGGAGCATGTCCGTGGCGTTGGGTGCCGGTTTTATGCCGACTACCGGCCGCGAGACCTTTGATCTTGCAGCCGGCCAGATGGAGGTGGGTGTGGGCATTCACGGTGAGCCGGGCACCCACACCGAGCAGGTAGATAGCGCGAGCGCTATCGTAAATCAGGTCCTGGATAAGATCGTGCCAGCCCTTGAGCTGGGTCAAGGCGATGAAGTGGTGTGCCTGGTCAACGGCCTAGGCGGCACCACCCCGCTGGAGCTGAGTTTGCTCTTTGGTGAGGCCGCCGCGCAGTTGGCCCAGCGTGGCGTCACCGTAGCCCGGTCGTTGGTGGGTTCCTATGTCACCGCGGTCAATATGCACGGTGCTTCCTTTACTCTGCTCAAGGCAGATGCGGAGCTGCTCGAGCTTGTCGACGCCCCCACTGCCGCCCCCGCCTGGCCGCACACCCTGGGCCGCGCGAAGGCGGTGGAACCCGCCACCATCACCTTCCAGGATGAACTTTCTACCGAGGGCGAAGAGAATCAGTGGCTCACCGCCTTTGTGGAACGCCTGCAAGCCTCTTTTGAAGCGCTTACTGAGCTAGACCGCCGGGCCGGCGACGGCGACTTTGGCCAGAACATGGAGGCTGCCTTCGGTGGCATCAAGCTTCCCCTGCGCGGTACGGATACCGAGATCTTCACCGGGCTGGCCAAGCGTCTGCTCGTCCTCGCCGGTGGTACCTCCGGCGCCGTATTCGGCACGCTCTTTAATGAATTGGCTCGGGCGGAGTCGCTGGCGGATGGGCTCAACGCAGCGGCTGACCTAATCCACGAGCTTGGCGGCGCCCAGCGTGGTGATCGCACCATGCTCGATGCCCTCATTCCGGCTGCAGAAAAAGCCCGCGAGCTAGGTGTGAAGGATCCGGATGTGGAGACCTTGCAGGCGCTTTTCGACGCCGCCCATGCCGGCGCCCTCGACACCGAGGATCTCGCGGCAAAGAAAGGCCGCGCCTCCTACCTGGGAGATCGCAGCAAGGGCGTTATCGATCCGGGCGCCATCGTGGTCAGCTGGCTCTTTGGGGGAGAACCTCTCTCAGCGCACTAAGCGAGCGCAGATCTCCATCACCCGCACGGTCGAGGTGGAGCGCATGCAGCCCTGCCTTGCGCGCCCCCTGCACATCGTTGGTGAGGGAATCGCCCACCATGAGCGTGTCTGCAGCATCCACTCCGAGCTGGCGGCAAGCAGCGAGGTAGGCCGCGCGCTGCGGTTTGGGGCAGCCGAGGTCGACGGTGGGGATGAGGAGGACGTCGGCAAGCGCAAGGCCCGTGGCCTCCAGCTTCGCCTGCTGCATTTCGCGCTCGCCGTTGGTGAGTATGCCGACCTGAAAGCCGGATTCGAGGGCCCAGGTGAGGGTGGGCAGGGCGTCGGAAAAAGCGCGCCATTGCTCCCGGTAGGCGGAAAGATAGCCGTCATAGGCGGCCAGCGCCTCGGCATCGCTCATGTCCCGGCCGAGGAATTCGCGGCAGCGCGCCGCGCGCTGGCCGTGGTGGGAGACCTCGCCGCGCTCATAGGCTTGAAACCACTTTCGTTCAATAGCCGCGAATCGCGGATGCTGGCCCTCGGGCAGTCCGAGCTCGCGGCACCACTGATCCACCGCGTCTCGGGCCGCGCCGGAGTGATCGAGCAAGGTGTCATCCAGATCAAAAAGAAGCGCGCGAATCATACCTTCAGGCTATCGCGATCGCTGACAGCGTTATGTCATGCGCGGCAGGCACGCGTTAAATTCTTTACAATGGCTGGCATGACTCAGAAGACCGCAACTGCAACGATGCATACCAACTACGGTGACATTGTTATCGATCTCTTCGGTAACCATGCACCGGTAACCGTTGAAAACTTCATCGGCCTGGCCAAGGGCGAGAAGGACTACTCCTCCCAGAACGCAAAGGGCGAGCAGTCCGGACCGTTCTATGACGGTGCAATCTTCCACCGCATCATCGATAACTTCATGATTCAGGGCGGCGACCCGACCGGCACCGGCCGCGGTGGCCCGGGATACCAGTTCCAGGATGAATTCCACCCGGAGCTGCAGTTCGACCGCCCATTCCTGTTGGCCATGGCTAATGCTGGCCCAGGCACCAACGGTTCCCAGTTCTTTATCACCGTGGCGCCGACCCCGCACCTGAACAACCACCACACCATCTTTGGCGAGGTAACTGACGCTGCTTCCCAGGAGGTTGTGTCCAAGATCGCCAAGGTGGATACTGACCGCATGGACCGTCCGCACGAGGACGTTGTTATCGAGTCCATCGATATCGCGTAATCGCCTTTTTCCTCGGGCCCGTCACCGCATTATTCGTGCGGCGGCGGGCTCGTTGCAGTTTTCCCGAGCTATCCACAGCCAGACCCCCGCCTAAAGGACTGACAACTTCATGACCATGGTGAGAAACTATGTCCGCGCTACCCCAGCGACCGCGCTCATCGCCGCCGTCTGCATCATCGCTTGGCTGATTACCGCGGTGCAGGCGCGCACGCTAGGAGCCACCTTCTATGATTCCCCGCTCGCAGCGGATTGGGGCCTGTGGGGACCGGATTATCCCTTCCGCCCCCAGACTGCGCTGTCTTCGGAGTTCATGCACCTAGACGCGGGACATTTGGCGGTGAATATGATCATGCTCTTGCTCATAGGCAGGGAAGTGGAGCGGACGCTTGGCACCGGGTTGTATCTTGCCTCCTATTTCATCTCGTGCCTAGGCGCGTCCGCCATGATCTTGAAATTCGACTTCAATACCCCCACCGTCGGCGCCTCCGGTGCGCTCTTCGCACTCATGGTCATGCTGGTAGGTGCTTATCGCCAGCGCGGGCTCGATCTCCGCGCGCCCATCGCCCTGGTTGTGGCGAACGTGGCCTATACCTTCCTGGCCAATGGCGTATCCCTGTGGGGACACTTGGGTGGGTTGTGCACAGGCCTCGTGTTGAGCCTTTTTCTCTATCGAAAAAGCCCCTCTCTTCGCTGGGGCGGTGTTGTTGTGGTGGCCGCGGTAATCCTCGCGCTCTTGGCCCAACAAGCTGGGTTTTGGGGATAACTGTGGAATTTGATCACCGGAAAGCATGTGCGAAAGAATTCCACAATGTTTATCCACAATGTGGATAACTACATTTTTGTAATTTACCGAACGCTTTTCCGGAGTTTTCCCTGATCACGCTGGTCTAGACTGTGCGAAAGTAAGAAAATCCGCCTGTGGAAGTCCGTGAAAACAGTTATCCACAGGGTGTTAATAATTGTGTGAAATTCACATTTCACAGGCTTTCTCCACAGCCTGTGGATAACTTTCTACCCACTGTGTGAGCAAGACTGATAAATTTGGGTACTGACCTGCATAAGGAGCATTGTGGATAATCAACCTCGCGCTGTGATCGTCGGCGCAGGACCTAATGGACTCACGGCCGCGGCGCGTTTGGCCATGGCTGGCTGGAGTGTGGATATCTACGAACGGGCCGACTGGGCCGGTGGTGCGGCAGCCTCCTCGGCGGAGATTTTTCCGGGGACGATTGTGGATCTCGGAGCGGCCGGGCACCCTTTTGGCGTGGCGAGTCCGGCGTTCCACGCCCTTGATCTGGAATCCCATGGTTTGCGGTGGCTTAACGCCCCCTATCCCATGGCCCATCCGTTAGAGGGAGCCCCGGCCGGAATCCTGCAGAGTTCTTTGGCGGATACGGCCGCGGAGTTGGGAGTCGATGCTCACGCATGGACGCGGTTGCACGGACACATTGTCCGGCATATTGATGAGCATGTGGCGAATGCACTAACGCCGCTGGTGCGTTGGCCCGATCGCCCCGTGCGCTTGGCGCAATTCGGTGCGGCCGGAACGTTGCCCGCAAGTCAGCTCGGCCGAGCGGCCTTTGCTACGCCACAGGCCCGCGCACTCTTCGCGGGCAGCGCGGTCCACGCGATTACCTCGCCTACGAGGCCATTTACCTCCGCATTCGGCTTGCTCTTTGGCGGGTTGGGCATGACCCGCGGCTGGCCCGTGGTGGAGGGCGGCACCGGCGCTCTTATCGACGCCCTCTTAAACCTCCTCCGTTCCCATCATGCGCGCCTCCACACCGGATGCGAGGTTCGCGACCTGCGGGAATTGCCCGCAGCCGAGGCGATTATTCTGAACCTGACCCCGCAGCAGATCCTGGGGCTGCGTGGGCTAGAGCTTCCCAGCCGTGTTCGCCGGAGCCTGGCGCGCTGGCGATATGGCAGCGCCGTCTTCAAAGTGGATTTCCATCTCAGCGAGCCCGTGCCGTGGACCGACCCGCGCGTGGGCCAGGCCGGCACCGTGCACGTGGGAGGCACGGTAGAGGAGATTTGTAGGGCAGAGGGGGACGTCGGCAAGCGGCGCATGCCCGAGCGACCCCTAGTATTGGCCTGCCAACAATACGTGGCCGACCCTTCCCGTGGGCTTACGCTGTGGACTTATGCGCACGTCCCGCGCGGCTATGCGGAGCGCTATCCGGGTGAGGTAACCGAGCTGATTACTGCGCAGATCGAACGCTTTGCCCCCGGTTTTCGGGATACCATCCTGGCTACCCACGCCACTAGCCCAGCCGAGCTGGAGCGGTGGAATCCCAACCTGGTGGGCGGCGATATTGCCGGCGGATCCATGACTGGGCTGCAAACTCTCCTGCGGCCACGCCTTTCGCCCCATCCGCATCGCCTCGCTCCGGGAGTATATATTGCCTCCAGCTCCGCCGCTCCCGGTGCTGGTGTGCACGGTATGCCGGGATGGTGGGCCGCCGAAGAAGCGCTCAGCGGGTGGAAAGGCGGCGCTGCCAGAAAAAGAGGCCCGCGCCGATGAGCCAGAGAGTCGCAGCGGCGAAGTACCCAGGGATGGTCGTGGTGCGGGGCAAGTAGGACCTGCCTGGGACGAGCCCTGCTATGACAGGCTCGATGAGGAAGCCCAGGACGGCGAGATAGTCGAACCACCGGAACTGGGCCGAGGCCGCGCCGGCCAGCCCCAATACCGGTCCAGAGAGGAGAGCCAGGATAAACCACTGGGCGTTGTACTCAAATGCCTCGCGCCAGTTGTACACACCGAAGACCACGAGCAAGGCGTAGTGCACGGCCAGCATCAAGACGATAATTCCCGTACCGGCCAGGAGTGCCTTGAGCCACCGGCCCGAATAATTCTTGCCTATGAGGTAGCTAAAGATTCCCCACACCATGCCCGAGCCCAGGACATTGCCTAGGTAGTTGCGCACGGAAAGGCGGAGGGGAGCGGCGCCGGTGAGTAGGGTGGGGTCGGCAAACGCGATGTGCACGGCCGCGTAGGCCACGGAAATGATGAGGCCAGCAGCAAAAATGTGGCGAGACATGTGGCTCCTAGATATGAAAAACCCTCGCCACCTACAGGAAGCAGGGAGCGAGGGAACAGGCTGGGAGGTCTAGCTTAGCGCCACCCCATGGTCATCAGCAGGCCGATGATGGCCAAGCCAAAACCGATGCCATAATTCCAAGCGCCGAGGTCCGCCATGAATGGGATGTCCTGGCCAGCGAGGTAATTGACCACGAGCCACAGCAAGCCGATGACCATCAGGCCCAGCATGATGGCTACGTACCACTTCGGGGTGCCCTCCGAATTGATCTTGACGGGGGTGCGGTTGGTAGCAGAGCTCGAGGTAGGGACGGAGGAGCTCTGAGAAATCTTTGACTTCGGCATAAGATACCTTTTCTAGATTTAAGTTCTTATCTAAGTTCGTACTGAG
This sequence comes from Corynebacterium sp. KPL2825, assembly GCF_037908445.1. Classification (NCBI taxonomy): domain Bacteria; kingdom Bacillati; phylum Actinomycetota; class Actinomycetes; order Mycobacteriales; family Corynebacteriaceae; genus Corynebacterium; species Corynebacterium sp. KPL2825. The sequence goes on from NZ_JBBMGI010000008.1 coordinate 112,486, forward strand.
ACCTTAGGATACCAGCAGCTATGGCTGCGGCAGAAGTGCAGCGGGGTCGAAATTCCACAGGCGAACCTCAATGTTTTGATCCTTACGCATGGTATCGCCTGGATTCACAGAGGCCCAGCCAATCTTATTGTTATCCACCAGCGCGCCGGTAGGCACGGGCTCCCCCGGCACCAGCTGGCCAGTCCAGCCAGCCGCGCGGAGTTCATCTTCGGCCTGCTTCTGACTCTGTCTTACCAGGTCAGGAGCCTTAAAGAGCATGCCATTGGAGACCTCAACGGTGACCGGCTTGCCCTTTTCCAGCTCCGCGCCTTCATTGGATACGCTCAGCACCGTGCCCTTCGGCTCCAAAGAATCGACTTCGCGCACGTCTACATCAAAGTCATTGGACTCGAGACGGCTCTGGGCATCTTCTACATTCATTCCGGAAACATTGGGTACGCGCTTCTTTTCGACGCCCTTAGATACCGTCACCCGTACCTTCGATCCCTTAGACAGCTGCGTGCCGCCGGCCGGATCCTGCTTGATGATTTGGCCGGCTGGTGCTTCATCGTTTTCCTCCGAAACGTCGGAGTTGAGTGCCAAGCCCGCCTCTTCGAGGGCTTGGGAGGCTTCATCCAAGGTCATGCCGGTAATGTCCGGGACATCTGTAATTTCCTTACCGGAGGACACAGTCAACGTTACTGAGGCATTCTTTTGCAGCTCGGAACCCGGGGCGGGATTGATGCGAATGGCATTATTGCGAGGGATATCCGGGTTAGCTTCCTCATTGACGGTAACCTGCAGGCCCATGTCTTCGAGTTCCTTAACCACCTCATTGCGCGGGCGGTTTTCCACCTCTGGCACGATGATCTTGTCGTGCGGGGCAGATTGGGTCTGGCGTGGCTTTTCGGGATCCTCCTTGTCATTGGAGAAGAAGTCCCATGCGAAGTAGCCCACGATAGCTACCAAGAGGGCGGCCAAGAAGGCAGCCAACCACTTCATCCAGCCGCCGCCCTGCTTGTCATCCTCTTCGGAGGGGCGGGTGGATTGAATCGGTGCGCGGTGCGCTGCCGCAGGGGCCGCGGCGGCTCCCACCATCTCGGTAGGCTGCTCGACCTCGTCCTCATTAACATGCATGCGCGCTGCCGCGGTGACCTGTCCATTGCGCAGGCGTTCCAAATCGCCGGCCATCTCCCAGGCGGATTGATAACGATCCGCAGGGTGCTTCGCCATTGCGGTAAGCACCACCGCATCAATGTTGACGCGCTGGGTGGGGGTTAGTGAAGGATCCGCGATGAGCTCCGACGGTGGTGTCGGCTCTTCCTGTACGTGCTGATAAGCAACCGCAAACGGGGTTTCGCCCTCAAATGGGGTCTGACCGGTAAGGGCCTCGTAGAGCACGCAGCCCAGTGCATAGACATCCGAACGGGCATCCGCATTCTTACCGCGGGCTTGCTCGGGAGAAAGATATTGGGCGGTGCCGATAACGGCGGAGGTTTGCGTCATCGCCGAGGTGGAATCATCCAAGGCGCGAGCGATGCCGAAGTCCATCACCTTCACCTGGCCGGTGTTGGTGAGCATAATATTCGCCGGCTTGATATCACGGTGGATAATGCCGGCTTCGTGCGAGGCTTGCAGTGCATCCGCTACCGGTTTGAGGATATCGGCCGCTTCCTGGGCGGATAGTGCTCCATCCTCGCGAATAATATCGCGCAAAGTGCGGCCATTGACCCGCTCCATGACGATATACGGGATGGTCATGCCATCCAGCTCGGTTTCCCCGGTGTCATAAACCGCCACGATATTGGGATGATTCAACTTGCCCGAGTTCTGGGCCTCGCGGTAAAAACGCTCCCGGAAGTTGACGTCGCGCGCCATTTCCGGGCGGAGCATCTTTACCGCAACCTGGCGGCCTAGGACGGTGTCTTCGGCAGCATAGACCTCAGACATGCCGCCGGCGCCGATGATCTCGCCTCTCCGATAGCGGTCATTGACCATCGCTTAGTCACCCTCCTGTGTCAGTAAATCAACCAAGTCTCCGGGGAGCTCATTAGCCTGCGAGTTTACTGGAGTATCCAGCTCAGGTGTGTTTTCAACGTGCGTATCCTGCGGATTCTGTTGCGTCGGTAGGGCCGGGGGCTGCTGTTGGTGGGTGGGCGAGTGGCGCGTGGGTGTCTCACGGTGAGTAGTACGCGGAGTCTCTTCTTGCTCCGTCTCCTGCGGCTCGGTCTCTGTCACCGTCACCGGTGCTGGGGCCTCTTCCGTATCTTCGTCCGGGGTGTCTTGGTGGGTGGTGGTGGGATCGCGGTACTCCGTAACCACCGAGGTTTCCGGCGTGCTGGAGGGTGCGCTCGTTCCCTCGCTATCGCTTAGCTGCTGGTAGGCGAGGTAACCACCGCCGGCCAAGGCCGCGAGGAGCAAGGTGATGCCCAGGCCCTTCAGAAAGGAGGAGCCACCCTTCGATTCCTTAACTGGAGCGGTTCCCGCTGCCGGATGGATCGTGGTGGGTTGGGCAACGTTGCCCAACATCTCCGTCGAGGCGGACGGCGATGGTTCTGGTGCGCGCTGCGCTAGCGGTGCGGACTTGGGCTGTGGCGGGCGCTTGCCCAAGCGGACTGCGGAGATGGCTAGAGTGAACTCGTTGCCATCGGCGTAGCGGGTGGCCGGATCCTTGCGCAACGCAATGCGAATGAGCTCGCGCGCCGGGGCGCTGATATTTGTCGATAGCGGATCCGGCTCCTGATTGATATGCGCCAGGGCGATGGACACGGAGGAATCTCCGGTAAAGGGACGCTTGCCGGCGAGCATTTCATAGCCAACGACGCCGAGTGAATAGACGTCGGAAGCCGGCGTCACATCCTTTCCCTGTGCTTGCTCGGGAGACACATACTGTGCGGTGCCTACCACCATGCCGGTGCGAGTCAGCGGCACGGCTGCGGCTGCCTTGGCAATGCCAAAGTCCGTGATCTTGACCTGGCCATTTTGCGTAATGAGCAAGTTGCCGGGCTTAATATCGCGGTGCACGAGCTCCATGCGGTGGATGATGGACAGGCCATGCGCAGCCTGCTCGAGGACGTCGAGAGCCAGCTCCTCCTGCAGCGTATTTTCGCGCGCCAGCAGGTCTGCAAGGGATTCGCCACGGACGTATTCCAAGGCCATGAAACAGAATTTGCGGCCGTTGTCTTCCAACTCGCGGTAATCATAGGTGGCTACCACGTTCTCGGACTGAATAGATTCGGCCGATTTTGCTTCGTTGCGGAAACGCGAGAGGAACTCTTGGTTATCGGAAAACTCCGGGCGTAGAACCTTGAGCGCGACCTCCCGATCATTGCGGGTGTCATCGGCCAACCACACGGTGGACATTCCGCCGTGGCCGATTACCCACTGCAGCTCGTAGTCGCTGCCAATCAGTGCCTGGAGATGTTCCTTATTCTCGGCGCTATTCATTACTGCTCCCCCTGGTATGCGCGCAGGATAGCGCGGCCAATTGGGCCGGAAACCTTGCCGCCTGTCGCGGACTCACCTAAGTTACCACCATTTTTTACCACGACGCCCACTGCGATATCCCGCTCCGGATCGAAGGCGACGTACCACACATGCGGGGCTAGGCCCTCGCCATGCTCAGCGGTACCGGTCTTGGAAGCAAAGCCATTGCCATCATATCCAGCGGAGGAACGCTCCGAGGCATACATCAAATCAGTAAGCGTAGCCGCAGTTTCCTCGTTAACCGCCTGGTCCGCCTTCTTTGGTTTGGTGGTGCGGATGTCCTTCATCTGGGCGTCGGTAATGCGATTGACCAGGTAGGGCTGCATGCGGGTGCCCTTATTGGCCACGGTGCCCGCCATAACAGCTGCTTGCAGCGCGGTCATGGTGACATCGCGCTGACCAATGGCGGACTGCGCCGTGGCCGCCCCATCCGGCAAATCGCCCAAGGTACCGGCGGAGGTGGAGACGCCCAGGTCATAGTTTTCTCCCACGCCAAAGGCCTTGGCATATTTGCGCAACTCATCTGCGCCAAGCTGCTCCGACATCTCCACAAAAGCGGTATTGCACGACAGCGCAAAGGCGGTCTGCAGGGTTACCGCATCCTGGCCGTTGCACTTTTGGTTGGCATAGTTAGTCAGCTCCGTCACCGTGTCTGGCAAGGTAATGACATTGGAACCGGTCAAGGTGGATGAAGGATTAAAACCGTTGTTCAGACCGGCCGCGGTGGTAATGATCTTGAAAATGGAACCGGGAGGCAGCGTTTCTGCACCGGCGTGGTTGACCAGCGGCTGCCCCTCCTGCTCTTGCAGGTTGGCCCAAACATCTTCAGCGGAATCGCCCATCAGATCATTCGGGTTATAGCCAGGGTTGGAGGCCATAGCCAGAATCTTGCCGGTGGAAGGCTGAATGGCAACCGCAGACCCCTCGTAACCCGGGCCCACAAGCTGATCATAGGCAGCCTGCTGGAGTGCAGGATCAATGGTGACCTCTACATTTGCGCCCTGCTTCGGCTTATCGGCCAGAGCATCGAGCCAGTTTTGCTTCATCAATGAATCATCGGTGCCATTGAGGATGTCATTTTGGGTGGACTCTAGTTCCGAGGCACCAAATTGGCTCGACAAGTAGCCGGTCAAGTTGCCAAAGGCCGGTGAATCAATGGGGTAGGAGCGCGAGTAGGTCTCGTCTGGATTCTGCGTCGACTGTGCCAATACGGTATTGCCCGCGAAGATCTGTCCGCGCGGGGTGGTCTGCATTTCCATGAAGCCGCGCATATTCCGCGGATTATGGGCGTATTTATCTTCAGAAAAAGCCTGAATCACCGTCAAGTTGACCAGCAAGATGGCCGTCAAAATGATGGCGAATAAGGACACTAGACGGATGGATCTATTCATCGGTGAGCCTCCTGGACCGACGGGAACATGGAGGTATCGCTCGGCGCATTGCTCGAGGTCTCCTGCATGGGGCGACGAGCCGCGTTAGAGATCCGCAGCAAGATCGCCAATAACACATAGTTAGCCATGAGAGAGGAACCACCGGCAGACATGAACGGCGTGGTCAAACCGGTCATCGGCAGCAGGGCGGAAATGCCGCCGGTGACCACAAAGACCTGGACTGCCAAGGTAAGAGAAAGACCGGAAGCCACCAGCTTGCCATAGGTATCGCGGGTGCGCAGCGCAGTGCCAAAGCCGCGGATGGCCAGCATACCGAAAAGCACCAGTACGCCGGCAAGGCCAATGAGGCCGAACTCCTCACCGATTGCAGCAAGGATGTAATCCGAGTGGGCCACCGGAACGAGTTCTGGATGCCCCTCGCCCAAGCCGCTGCCAGAGATGCCACCGGAAGACATGCCGAATAGCGACTGGGAAAGCTGGAAGCCCGTGCCATCATAATTGCCCAGCGGGTCTAGGAAGTTAGAAAAGCGTTGCTGGATTTTCGCGGAGATCTGATAAATACCGAAACCACCTACACCGACGAGGACAACGCCGATAAGCAGCCAGCTCACCCGGCCCGTGGCCATAAACAGCATGCCAAGGACGGTGCTAAACAGCAGCAGCGCTGGGCCGAAGTCATTGGAGATACCCATGATGACGATCGCGATGGCCCAAATGATCAGGATGGGTGCGAGGTCGCGCAAGCGCGGCAGGGAGATACCCAGTACTCGGTATCCCGCCACGGTAAATAGGGAGCGCTTCTGCGTCAGCAGCATGGCAAAGAACAAGATCAGCAAGATCTTGGAGAACTCGCCGGGCTGGATGGAAAAGGGACCCAAGTTTAGCCAGATGCGTGCCTCCACGCCTGGAGGCTGCGGCCAAACCAATGGCAGGGCCAGCAGGACAAGGCCTGCGGCACCCAAGATATAGGAGTAGCGCGTCAGCGAGCGGTGATCCTTCAAAATGGCCAAGACCAGCACGAAGAGTACGAGTCCGACGATGGTCCACATAACCTGACGCACCGCGAGCCCGCTTTCATTGACCAGATCTAGGCGGGCCAACATGATGAGCCCGATGCCATTAAGGATCGCCACGATGGGCAGCATGATCTGATCGGCATAAGGTGCTAAGAAGCACATCACCAGATGGGCGACGGTAAAGATGCCAATGAACCCGCCAATGAGATAAACCAGGTCCATGGTCAGAGCGTTGTCCTGGGAAAGCTCCAAGCTCACCAAGGTAATAGCGAAGACAATGGCGGCTAGGATGAGCAGGCCGAGTTCGGTTCCTCGGCTAAAAAACTTTTTCACAACCTACACCTCCCGGCAGGTGACGCCAGGCTTGTTTTTCTTGGCATCCTTCTTATCTTTTTGGCTCGGCGCAGTGATACATGGCTTGAGCGCCTTATCGCCCAAATCATTGACTTGCTGCTGTACCTCACCCAGATCACCAGTGGAGAGATGGTCGACGGCGCTGCGTTCAGATTCCGGTAGGTCCGTAACCTTTAGCGGTGCAAAGTCGCCCTTGCATGGCTCGCCGGAAAAGAGGAGCGAATTGCTGTCATTGATGCACACGTATTGGTTCGTGGAGTGTAGTTCCTTGCCAAAGACGGAGTAATCAGCACCCTGTTGGATGGTGATTTCCTGTGCCTCGTTGGTAGCTACGTAATAATTATTGGACAAGAAGTTCTTTGCCCACAGTCCGGCACCGATGACCAGTGCGAGGACGATGAGCAGGGCAAGAAGGACCTTCCAGCCGGTCTTTCGGCCGGAAGTTTCCTCCTCCGCTTCTTCATCAGCTGGCTCGGGGCGCTCCTCCTCACCATCGGACATGACGGCCGGTGGAATTACTTGAGGCTTGCGGGAGAGTTGTGCCGCCCGCGAGGCGGAAGAATCCGGATGGGTTGGGTCTTCCGTAGGGCCCGCGAGGGCGCCGACGCGGAATGGTTTGTGCTCCTGGGGGCTTTCCTCGGTTACTTCACCGATAACCACGGTGACATTATCCGGGCCTCCGGAACGGATGGCTAGGTCCACTAGGGTGGAGCCGGCCTGCTCAATGCTGCCTTGCCCCAGTGCGGTCTCAATAGTGGAGGCGGTTACCGGATCCGAAAGCCCATCGGAGCACAACAGGATACGGTCGCCGGGCTTGGCGCCGAGAGTAAATAGCGTTGCTTCGACCGGGCGGCCCGTATAGGCCTTTAGAATGAGGGACTTCTGCGGGTGCGACGAGACATCGCCTGGGTCCAGTTCGCCCTTATCCACTAGGGATTGCACGTAGGTATCATCCTTGGTGATCTGCTCGAGTTTGCCGTCGCGCAGCAGGTATCCGCGGGAATCACCCACATGGCAGACGCCGAAATCCGTGCCGTTGAAGAGCATGGTGGTCAGCGTGGTACCCATGCCTTCGGTTTCTGGGTGGGCCTTGACATGGTCACTGATGGCCTCATTGGCCTGGTCAGCGGCCGCTTCTAGTAGCGCCGTGGTGTCTTGCTGGCCCGGGTTTTGGTCCAAGATTTCTAGGTGGTTGACCATCAGCTCGGAGGCAACCTCGCCTGCTGCGTGGCCACCCATGCCATCCGCCAAGATCAAAAGGTGAGGACCGGCGTAGCCTGAGTCCTCGTTATTATCGCGAATGAGGCCGCGATCGGACTTAGCAAAGAAGTTCAGCTTCAGTGTCATGCGTTCAACCTCACGGTAGTGCGGCCCAGCTTAATTTCGGAGTCCGCGCCGACTACCTCGGGTTGGTCGATGCGCACGCCATTGACAAAAGTGCCATTGCGAGATTCCAAATCTTCTACTACCCATTCGCTACCGCGGCGGAATAGCCGGGCATGGTGGCCGGAAGAATAATCATCGCCCGTGACAAAATCGCAATCAGAAGCTCGGCCCAGCGTGCAATCCTCCAGTGTGCCCAATTCCATATGGGATCCCTGCAAGGGGCCCTCAACGATGGACAGCTGTTTAATCGCTTCCCGACGCCGCGGTGCCCCCACCTTCTTTGACTGTTGGCGGATAGCGCCGGCGGACTTATTGGTATCGCGACGCATGGCGTTTAAGGCCACCAGGATAAAAATCCAGAGCAGAGCCAACAAGCCGATGCGAAGCGCCAGCATGATGACTGCATCCATGGCGACCTCCCTTCCTTAACTGAACTTAGTAGCTGTGCGAATCAAGGCCCGTGATGCGGACCTCGATGTGGGAATGGCCCATGGTGATCACGTCGCCATCGGCAAGCAGCCAATTATCAATCGGCGTCTCATTCACGGTGGTGCCATTGGTGGACTGCAAATCCACCAAAACCGCATCCTGGCCGTTCCAGGTGATTTCCGCGTGCTGACGGGATACGCCCGTATCCGGAAGCCGCAGGTCGGCGTCGTTGCTGCGGCCGATAATATTGGAGCCTTCTTGCACGTGATAGACGCGCGAGGAGCCATCCTGCAGCATCAGGTTGACTGCGGGGCCCTGTGGCTGCGGAGCGGGTTGACTATCTGGAGCAATGAAAGCGGTAGTTACCGCGTCATCAGCCGTATTCTCGTGCTGCTCGGTCATCTGGTCCTCCTGACCATCAAAGTCGTGGAAAATAGCCTCAAATCCGGTCTCTTCCGTGGGCTCGTGATCAATAAACGAGGACACGCGAAGCTGACCCGTGCGCAAACCAGATTCTTCGGCCACTCGCACAATCACGGGGCCCGCGAGGGACCATCCGCTATTGCGAATAAAGCGCGTCAACTGGTCTGCACAATCGGCCGGCACATTGCGATCCTGCGACAAGTTCTCCAAATCCTTGGAGGAGACACCCACAGTCATTACGTTCGGACTATAAAGGTTGTCATCGTCGCCGCGCGCGAGATTGTCCTGAGCTTCTTGCTTTAAAAGCTCATCAATTTCCGCGGGAACGACCTTGCCGCCGAAGACAAGGGCCATGCCGTTATCAAGGCCGCGTTGCATGGCGGAGTCCAGCTTCGCCAGCTTTTCTAAAAACGCCACGAGCCATTCTCCTTTCCACCATGCAGCGATCAGTAGCGATCAGTATAGTTTGTTCACCCCCTCGAAACGTAGATGGCGACGCGAAAGTTCCCAGAAATTTCGCTGCTCCTTCCCCGAAATAGTTTATTTTTCCTGCCGATTTGTAGTTCTGAGCAGCATTCGTGGTATCTTTATCAAGTCGCTAAGACATCCACACCCTGCCCGGGTGGCGGAATTGGCAGACGCGCTGGCTTCAGGTGCCAGTGTTCGATAAGGACGTGCGGGTTCAAGTCCCGCCCCGGGCACCATGAGCAGTTGAACAAACTGCACCACCGGAAGTAACAAACTCGAAAGGGTATTTTACCTCCGGTTTCTTTCGTTTTACGGTTCTTCAGGGCCGAGGATTGAACGTGCGGGGATTGAGGGTGCACATCCCGTTTGAGGGCAATGTTTGATGTGACGATGGGTTATAGGTTCGCGAGTTCGGAGGGATTTCGCTAGGAGCGGAATCCGTGGCTTTTTTATGTAGGGGTGGGCATTATTGAGGGCATGAAACAATCAACGAAGAAAGTCGCATTAGTTACTGGTGGGTCGCGTGGTATTGGACGTGCGATAGTAGAAAACCTTGCACGGGGTGGGTACGACGTTGTACTGACGTGGAATAGTAACCGCGCCGCTGCGGATGAGGCGGTCACTGATTTGTCGTCCCGGGGCTATCAGGTTCGTGCTGTACGTGCGGATCTAAGTGCCAGTGATTCTGTCGAAGAAACGGTTAAAGAGCTAGCGCAAGAAGGTCCTTTTAATGTCGTTGTCAACAACGCTAGTGCCGGAACTGAGATCGGGCCCATAGTTGATACTGAGTTAGACGAATGGAATAAGGCCATCACTATTAATGCGACGGCCCCTTTCTTGCTTATTAAGCATCTTGCTCCTTCGATGCCTCAGGGAAGTTCCATTATTAATATTTCGTCGTTGAATACTTTGTTGCCGCAACCTGGGATCGCTGAGTATTGCGCGGGGAAGTCTGCTTTGGAAGCACTGACGCAAGTAGCTGCTAAAGAACTTGCAGCTAAAAATATTACGGTCAACGCAATTCGGCCAGGAGTAACAGATACCGACGGCCAGCGAGAGGTCAATCCGGATCCGGAGCTAAGGCAACAGCTCGCACAGATGACCCCTATGGGTAGGTTGGGCCGCCCGGAAGATATTGCAAAGGTAGCCGCTTTCCTTGCGGGGCCAGAGTCGCGCTGGGTTACTGGCCAAATGATTACGGCCTCAGGCGGACTGTAAATCGGTGCTTGGATGTGTTTAGGCGGCTAGGCACAGGCCCTGATTCGACGAGTGTGAGGCGCGGTCGAGTAGATCGTCGATGCTGAGGTTTAAGGATTGGTGGATGCTGCGAATGACTTCTGAGGATGCTTCTTTCCTGCCACGTTCTATATCTGATAGGTGGGATCGTGACAGGTTTGCTTCATCGGCTACGTCTTGGAGAGTCTTGGATTGTGCTATCCGCGTTTGGCGAAGTGCTTGTCCGATGCGTGTTCGAAGCAAGTCGGGTGTTGGGTCGGTTGATAAGGAAACGAGTGTCAGCGGCATACTCTTATCCTACGGTCAATGTGTAAATCGCGCGTAGCGAATTTGTGAGTAGTTAGAAATCAAGTTTGATCAACGCCCGAAAACCACCGTGAATAAGGTTAGTCGGTCGATGACTGGTAGTAACGCCGGTTAGTTCCCTGGCATGGTTTCCTATTTTTCTCTAGAAATGACCGGAACCAAACCCAAGACGCTTCAGTATATCCTCAGCTCTAACGTCGAATACTTTGGAGGTTTAAGGGATTTTTCCGTGTTATCTGTTGTTAACATGGTTTTATGCTCACTGAATCTGTTCGTTCGCTGTTAAAAGAAACTACCGCCTACGCGCAGCGTTGCACTGATAGCGAAGACCATACAGTGGCTGCCGGATTATTGACTCGTTCGGGGCAGTCGATTTTTGGATTGAATGCCTATCATTTTCTCGGTGGGCCGTGTGGCGAGATTTCCGCTTTGGCTAACCATGCCGCAGTGTGTCCGGATGATCCGGTTGAGGCTGTTGTGGCTGTTTTCGGGCCGAATGGTCAAGTGATTTCTCCGTGTGGGAAATGTCGACAGGTTTTATACGACGTTGATCCTTCGATTCAATGCGTAGTTCGTGGAAGCAACGGGCTCGAGGTGGTTACTGTTGCGGAGTTGCTTCCCTTTGCTTTTGACCCGCGTGAAATTGATGCAAGGCAGAAGATTTTTATGTGGGAGGGCTACGAAAAGGCGATACGCAGTGGGGTGAAGCAACAGACTATTAGGATCGATGATCCGTTTCAGACTGGGCCAGCGCTATTGGTCTTTGAAAAAGAAAACGGGGAGGTAGTTAGCTTATCTGCCCAGGTTAAGTCAGTAGTGCCAATTCGGCGAATGGATTTGACTGAGGCGCATGCGCGTAATGACGGATTCAGCTCGCTTGTAGAGCTTCACGAAGCTTTAGACAAGCATTACCCTAGTCTTCGAGACGATGACCTCGCCGATGTGGTGACTTTTGAACTTGAAGCGGATGATCACTCGTCGTCGAATTCGCCTGCGAGGGCTAGTGAATGTAAGTAACAGCCACGATTTTTAGGATGGCGTTGATGCTTGCGGAGATTGTTGCGATATAGGAGCTCGCATGACCGAGAGCAGGGTGGGTAAGCGTCCTGAAATACACAATTTTTTAGTTCAGGTATTGCTCAGGGGGGGCCGTGCTTCCTCGAATGATTTTTACTGCCTGATATTCTCGCAGTTCGGAAATCGGCCCCCACGTGCGTTTGAAAATGAAGTGCCCTGGATTTTGTTCCTAGGCTTGTGCCTTGATTTCCATTATTTTTCGACTGGGGTGGTGTTCCCAAAATTCGGCTTCTACTTCAGCCGGTGTGCGGTAGCCCAGGCTCTGGTGGAGGCGTGATTGGTTCCACCAGTTGACCCACTCGAACGTCGCGATTTTCACATCGACCACATCGGCCCACGAGCGCCTATGGATCAGTCCGTTCTTGTAGGAGCCGTTGACGTCCTCAGCCAAAGCATTGTCATAGGAGTCGCCCACCTTCCCAGTGGACGCTGCGATACCGTTCTCGGCAAAGCGCTTGTTGTAGACGATGCTCACATATTGTGAACCGTGGTCTGAATGGTGAATCAAGCCCGTTGTTTCCTTGGCGCACACGATTGCCTGGTTCAGTAAACGACGAAACGGCAGTGTTTGTTTTTAATGAAAGTAAGAGTGACAGTCCGTACGCTAGCCGTATTGTGCTTGCTACTGAGGACACTACAAATGTGGTAACTCGTGATATGAGACCGGTCGCGTTGAGGGCTTGTACTGATAAAACAGCTGTCTGGATAGAACGCGATGAAGATGATGGCAGCGGATTAACGCTTGTGCGTATGGGAGTTGACGGATTACTGTCTGAGTCTCGTCTCGACGGGCCTACTGGAATAGTCGCTTCAGAATTTTTCTCTGTTCTTGGGTGTGGGAAAGAAAACTCCTATATTTCATTTCCTGACGAATTTAGTAGTGCGGATGTTTTTCAGTCGATGGTTTAAGCAAGAAACAAACCTTGAAACATGAAGGAAAACTCAAGGATCTACCGGAACCAGGTGTAAATAGGTCTTCTCGTTACGAAGAAGGAAGTGTGTTGTACTTTTCGGGTCGAAGAACGCTCCTGGAAGTCGATCTTGTGCATCAGGAAATTAGAGAAACTGAACCTCTTATTGGTGTAGACCGTCGCCCTGTATCTGCAACGAGCGACGGAGAGAATTTGCGTATTGTGACTCAGCCGCTCGACGGTTCCGAAGAGCTTCTCGTGCATTCATTTTCGTTTGAAAGTCCAGCTCCGGATGAGGACGGCACGCATATAGCAAAGCTTAGCCAGCTTATGCGCGGCGGTACTGCAAAAGATGCATATACGATTCCGATGTCTATTTACGCCTATTAGTCGCTATACGTAGTGCTAGTTCACGGGTTTAGTTCGGGCAAGGAAGTCGCACAAGCGACTTCCTTGCCCTGTGTCACTGTCACGTCCTGGTGTTCGCAGTCACGGCTAGCGATTGTCTGACACGAGAAAAGCCGCCGAGGTTTCGGCGGCTTTTCTATGCTGACCATGCCCGACGAGCGCTTAAGCGCTCTAGGTTATGGTGCATTGTTACCTTGGGTCTTGACACGTGCTGGGGTTGGGTGCGCCCCAGGTGCAGCTCCTCTAACTTGAGGGAATATATTAAACGAGTAGTAACTACGCTCTTTTCATTGCGATGCGTTCATAGGAACGGCGCAGACGTTTAATGCACATCATTATGACAATGAGAAAGTGGATGCCTGCCGCCGCTGCGATGCCGGTGAGGGGGGATGCCCATGATCCTTGACTCATGCCATTCCAGGATCCCACGATGACAAGATAAACGGTAAGCGCGAGGCCCCATACAATAGCCCACAGAGTGTTGGACATGCACTCGTCAACCAGGTGATAATCGTTCTCTGTTAAGCGTTTATCCTGACTCAGCGACATTCGCAGTTGAAAAAGAAAAATCGACATCGAAAAAAGTAGCCCGGACACTATAGATACACCAGCAACCGCATCGCCCACGTCGCTGAGCTTTCCGCCCATTAGTCCCGTTCCGATACCTACGAGGCAGGGGACGCCTAGTTGAGCGGACCAGGCCAGCCAATCCGCTTTACCCGTTTGATCGTTATAGAGGGTGCGAAAGTGGTCAGCAGGGACGCGCCGCAGCGATGACTTACCCATCAGGCATCATCCTTCCTGGGGTTTGCTCCAGGCAGGGTCCCACGATTCCTGATGACGTTGGAGGAGACCGCCTATTCTCTCTGTGCAGCGGGCGATTAGCTCTTCATCGGTTAGGGGCGTGTCCCCTGCTTCGGACAACACCTCACGGATAGCGGGTCCTGTCTCGTTCCCCAATAAAAACTTTTTGAGCGGTCGCCATATTCCATCGTGACGTACACCTCATGATCGGGATCGAGATCTGGTACGGAAACGACCTGACTGAGTACTTTTTTATCTGACAGCTTCTTAAGCAAATGACGTGGGAAGTATTTTGAGCCCCGTACGGGTCGCGCTAGATGGGAAAGTCGCCCCACCTTAATGTCCGGGCCGTCAGCAATGTCGACGCTTCTACCAGTTATTCGAACCTCAATCTCCGCCAAATTAGCTAATTTGGTCCACGTTTCGGCCTCAGTTTCCCTAGCTGTTGTCATAGTTATGGCGTCTATGGACTCCGAGAAGTGGTGCTTGAACATGGCCAAGATGCGGCTTCCCCCCGAACCGCGTGAGGATTCTTCTGCTAGAAAGTAAGCGCGTTCGCCAATCTGGGGTACAAATAGCAGTGCGCGGTTTGATCCCACGGGCGCTTCATCATCGGTAATTATATGAACGATTTCCTTGGTATTCACGTCCCGCACCTCTCCGGGCTCACCGTAGGAACCGACACGAAGATCTACCAATAACACCCGCGCGGCAACCCGTTTGGCAGATTTGACCACCACAAACGTTTGATATTTACCGAAGGTCTGGTCTTCTTCGAGGATATCGTTCACCCAGTCGTGGAATATATTGAGAAGATCTTTTCCGTCGAGATCTGAGGGTGAGCGGGTTTCTCCGTTGTGAACCCGCTTTTGATGGAAAGTCATTTCTGTGACGGTTAGAACTCGTCGGCCCATCGCTACTCCTTTTTTAAAGTTCTATCAGTATCGCATATTTAACGGCCTAGAAGTGGGGGTAGGGCAGACAGGTTCCTCGACCGTATAGCCGCCTACACCGACGTGCACATATTGACGGCATTTTCCGGCAAGCTCACCGACGAAAACGGTCAGGAGCACAACGAGGCCAACATCAAACCACCCGAGGTGCGGGATGTGGAAACGTCGTTTAAAGACGCACACGGTCCGTACCGTGTGCTGATTGTCGCAGACAAGTTCCAGACCGGCTTCGACGAGCGCCGCCTGTGCGCCATGTATGTCGACAAGAAGCTTTCCGGCGTTGCCACCGTTCAGACCCTGTGGAGGCTTAACCGTATCTGCGACGGCAAAACTGACCCTATCGTTCTCGACTTCGTCAAAGACCCCGCCAAAGTGCTTGAGGACTTCCAGCTCTACTACAAGTCAGATTCCCTGCCGGACAACGTTGACCCATCCATCCTGTTTGAGGTCGCCGACGACCTCGACGCAGCTGGCATCTACACCGAGGCTGACATGGATGCGGTCGCCGAAATCTATTTCAAAACCAAAGACACCACAGGTCATGAAAACTTCCGTGACCGCCTCAAACACCCCATCGAGCGCTGGAACGACCAGATAAACGCCGCCCGCCGCGCCAAGCCGCAGGATAATGAGACGATCCAACGCCTCCTCGACTTCCGCGCCAAACTGCGCACCTACGTCAAAAGTTGGGAGTTTCTCTCCCAAATCGTCAACTTCGAGGACCCCTCCATGGTTAAACGTGCAGTGGTCGCCAAATACCTCTACCGCAACCTGCACGTCGACGAAAACGACGACGAAATCGTCGACATTGCCGGAGTGGACGTTATCGGCGCGCGCGTCGAGGCAGCCACCGACCCAATGAACCTCGGGCTGACCGACGGCGACGGCGAGCTGGCCGGGCTGGAGGTGCCCACCTTTGGTGGTGGCGGGGCGGCTAAACCCGGTTCGGAAACCCTCGCTGCGTTCGACGAAGCCGTCGACGAAGCCAACCAGATTCTGGAGGCCGCTGGAATTCCCACCAACACGCCTGTGATGCGTTCATTCGTGCTCAACCTGTACGAAATGCTCCAGCAGGAAGAAAGTCTCCAGGAGATGGCGCGCGAAAACACCCGCGAGCAGCTGGAACAGGCCCCGGCACTGTCCGACGAGCTTTCATCAGCCCTGTTCACCCTCATGACGGCCAACGAGCAGTTGGGGGAGTTGTTTACCGGCGATATGGTTTCTATCGACAAGCTGCGCAAAGTGATGGCAACACTGCTTTTCCGCGCGGCCAACGACAACGCCCAGTAGCCCGCCCAAGCCCCTCCCGGCCGTTTACCCGTAGCACCGGCAGGGCAGGGGCGCAGTAACGCCAGGATGACGCATGAGCATTTACGACGACAGTGCCGCGGATGACGTGCCGGTGTGGGAGCCGCAGTCGCAGCCGATGACTCTCTCGGAGATTGCCGCCGAGGTGGGGCTGAGTCGAGACGGCATGCATCAGTGGATGCGCGTGTATTCCGACTTTCCGAAGCCTTTGGGTTCGTCAGGGCATGATAGAACCTTTGACCGGGCCGAAGTGTCCGCTTGGCTCCACAAAAATCGCCTCCACCAGTACGAATGTGCGAACCACAACGATTTACAGACCGTGCGGGATATGGCGGAGGTCATCGGAATGGCACCGCACCGTCTTGCCACCCAGCTGCGGCGAGTGCCAGGCGCACCCACCCCGATGATTGGTTTCGATGACACCACCGGCCGCAGGCTACGCGTCTACAGTGCCAGGGAGGTATCCCGATGGATTGAGCAGCGATTCCCTGGCCGTTACAACACTCAACAGTTGTTCTACGAAGCTACAGCCAAGTGACCTTACTAAGCCCCAGGCGGGTTCCTGCGACGACATTTACTGTCGGGTGCATGGCTATGCGTCGGAGGCGAAAATCCCTACGGTGTGCAGGGGTACACAATGGTGCGTAGTCCGTCGGCACATTCATACTGCGAGTGTCACAATAAGCGCCACTATAGAGAAAATGAGCATTCCTAAACAGTTAATCCAGAATTCGGTGCCGATGAATCGAGCTTTTAAGTGAGCAAAGGCTGCGGCAAAGAAATATGCGACGATGCCTGCTAGTGCCGCAATTCCGATCCCGGGCAACCACAGTCCGATTATTAGACCGGAAATAGCGACGCATTTGATATAGATGAGCGCCCACCACCATTGGCGTGGGAATTTCACGCCGGTGAGGCATTTTTCAATGAAGTGTGCGGGGCGAATCGACAGTATGACATCACCGAAAAGAATGATGGCCAGGATGATGGAGGGCCAGGAGGGGGTTGTTTCGAGGTTCATAATTGGACTCCATATGCGTTTTCTAATCGATTGACGATGGTGCGTGCTTGTTCTTTGAGTTCTTGAGACGAATAGCGCCCGGCTGCCCAACCGATAAGTAACCCGAGGTAGGCGTGGTACAAAACTCCCGCGAAGTTACGAGAATTTTCTTCGGTCAAAATGGACGTTGCAAGCCGCCGAAGGATTTCTTCTGTCAGTAGGTGTTCCAAGCGTTTGAGCTCTTGACCTTGATCACCTAACTCGATAAGGGCAGATGCAAAGGAGCGGGAAAGATCGCTGTGTCCTGCAAACATATCCAAAAATGGGTCGATTACAGAAATCAGATCTCCTGGTGGCTGATTTCTGAGCTCGTCATGGATTTGGGCGATTCGGTAGCTTATGCAGTGAACCAGTAATGCGCGTTTTTCACCGACAGACATCACTGTGCCAACGCTTACTTCTGCTTTCCTTGCAATTGCTCTGATGCTGGTATCCGCATATCCCGTATTTTCGAAAAGCTCGCTTGCGGCGGTGAGAACTTTTAGGTGTGTTGCATTTTTTGAGAGGGTCCGTGAATTCTGATGAACGTGTTCAGTGAACATGTTCATTACAGTAGCAGTTTTGTTGCTGACCGGGAAGAGAACTGCAAAAGCGATGTCTGACGAGGAAGTATCCGAGTATCTCCGTTTAGCGGAATCTGGAGCTGCCTTACTCGAATAGGGGTGAGGTGATGATATCCCGGTTGTAGTATCCAAAAATGGGTCTCTCAACCTGATGACTTTTGGATGCGCGAAGACTGGTTTGGGGACAATCTATTGTGCTGATCGGTCGGATCATCCTGAAGTCTACTTCGTGAAGCCCGGGAGCTTTCCGTGTTTGGATCGGGAGGGGTCAAGTTAGGCTGCCTTGAACCTTATTGTTGACTCGCCCAGAATAAGCAGTTGAACAAACTAAAGCACCGGAAGCAGAAAGCTTGAAAGGTCTCGTGCTGTCAAGGGGTGAATGCGCCACTTCGACCGGGAGGTAGTTGTGACGCGTTGGACTCCGAAGGATGTTAAGG
>NZ_JBBMGI010000009.1:0-122724 GCF_037908445.1 Corynebacterium sp. KPL2825
GGCCCTCCCGCCGGCAAACGGACCAACAAAACCCACCCCCCCCGCCCCGCCGCCCAATCAAGTCAGCGACCGATAAACGCTCAGCGCGATTGCGGCGGTCTTGCTCAGCATCGGAACGGCGGGAGGAAGTTTCCATTTTAGCGGTGCGACGTGCCGTCTTACGGTAGCGGACCCATCGCAACCAGCCGATGATTCCTGCGCCTACTAAAGCGATGAGGAGCCAGAGAAAGCTTTGGACAAGGGGGAAAGCTGCGGTTACGGTAGCCGTCTTGGAAAACGGTGATGCTCCCTCTGGCAAGTTGGCCTTGGTAATAAAGAATCCGGCCAGTACCACCGTGATGGCATACAAGATGGGGATGGAAGCCACCGTGAGGAAGAGGCCGCGTTCTTCTACGATGAGCGCCACCAGCAGCGAGCCGATGACGAGGAAGGCGAGGTAAGCCCACCCGATGGTACCCATCAGGATGGAAATCAACGCGCCGGTGAGCAAAATTGCCGCGAGCAGCCCAAGGCCCGTGCCCAGCGTGATGCTGGGGAGTCCAGAGCTTTGGGCGGCGGAAGACTTTCTTTGCTTGGCTTGTGACACGTCGGAAGATCCTACCGGTTCGTGCCTGCCCATGCTATTTCCACGCACTAAGTCGCCGGATTTATAGTGGCGAATGCCCGCGCGGCCACGTATCGATGGCTATGGGCTCCCGTGGCGTGCGGTCTGTGCGGCCTGGGATATCCATCTCGTGCAATTTGCGGGCGGTGACGCCGACCCGGGAATCTAGCGAGGACAGTGTGGCATTGTAGGCTTCGACTGCCTTTTCCAAGTTGTGGCCCACCCTGCCATAGTGATCAGAAAGTGTATTCAGGCGCGTGTACAGTTCGCGCCCTAGGCGCTGAACCTCCTTTGCCTTGGCTGAGATGTCTTCTTGGTGCCACCCCATAGCCACCGTGCGCAGGAGGGCAAAAAGAGAGCTGGGGGTGGCAATTACTACATTGCGTTCAAAGGCATACTCGATGAGTTCTGGGTCCACTGACAATGCAGCATCGAGGAAAGGATCTGCAGGGATAAACAGGATGACGAATTCGGGTGTAGGTTGAAACGCTTCAATATAGTCTTTGTGCGATAGTGCTTGGACGTGGCCACGCATCAAGTGTGCGTGGCGGCGCAAGAAGCCGGCGTGTTCTTCTGGGTCATCGGTCTCCAGCGCGTCGAGGTAAGAAGTAAAAGGCACCTTGGCATCGACAATGATATGGCGGCCACCAGCCAACTTGATAACCATGTCTGGGCGAACGATGCGACCACCCAGCGGAGCAGAAACCTGGCAGTCAAAGTCCACATGTTTGGTCATGCCGCCTATTTCAACCACCCGCTCCAATTGCACCTCGCCCCAACGACCGCGGGTATTGGGCGAGCGCAAGGCACTAACAAGTTTGTCAGTGCGTTCAGTCAGACGAGAGGAGGTACGGGTTACCGCCTGGACCTGGCTAGAAAGGGAAGCGAGCAGCGCGGTGCGGTCTTCCTCAATTTCTTGGAGCTGAAACCCCAAGCGGTCCATGGCCTTTTCCAGCGGCTGGAGCTCAGCTTGGCGACGCTGCGATTCTTGCAGCGCGCGGTGTTCGGCACTTGGCGCCGAACGAGCAGCGGAGTAGGAATGGGCCAACCAACCCATTACCGCGCCGAGGGTGAGGCCGATAAAAAGTAGCAGCACGGGCAATGTGGAAGTCATGGAACCCAGCATGGCACGTACAGCCGACACAGCCCACTATTTTTTCGAATCTCCGTTCAAAAGGCCCTCGAAGGCATCGCGGGCACGGCGCAGGTTGGAGCGCACGCCGGGCTTCTCATGCTCTTTCGGGGTGGATTCCACGTTGAGGGCAGCGTCGAGGGAATTGGAGTTGCCGTCCGCGGCTACGTCCGCCACTGCGCCTTCTGGGGCTGCGTAGTCCGGCATTTTAAGCCACGCCTCGCGCTTATAGCGCCCTTGTTCCTCCGTATAACGGCCGATGAGGTAGCCAGCTACGGTGGAAAAGTCCAGCTCCGCGGCGGTCTTTTCGCCCGACTGGAGCTTCATCATATCTTGGCTGTAGCGATAGGCCACCGCGAACATCGCGGCTGCCGGAACCGCGAGGAAACCTCCCACCAGGCCAAATAGCGCAGAGCCTACGGTCACAGAAACCAAGACGATGACGGGGTGCAGGTCCATGGCCTTGGACTGCAGCCAAGGGGAAAGGACATTTCCCTCCAGCTGTTGGACCAGCAAGACCAGTCCAAGAACGAGCAAGGCCTTGGTAATACCAAGGGACACCAGTGCGATGGTGACGGAAAGGGCACCGGCCACAATTGCACCGACGAAGGGGATAAAGCCGGCGATGAAGGTGATGATTGCCAAAGCCATGGCCAGGGGGACGCCGATGAGGGCGAGGCCGATGCCGATAAAGACGGCGTCGACAAGCGAGACAACTGCCTGCGCACGAATAAAGCCTCCAAGCGTGGTCCATGCGCGGGTGAGTAGCTCAGTAAGGTGCCAGCCGGCGCGTTTACCGGTGGCATCGCGCAGCCAGGGGAGGAACTTGGCGCCGTCCTTGAGGAAGAAGAAGGTCAGCACCAACACAATGAAGAGGGTGACCAAGATGGAGGTAGCGGTGCCGATACCGGTAAAGACGGAACCCGCGATGGCGCCAGCGCGCTGCTGCAGCCAGGAAGCCGCTTCATCGATGTAGCTGCTCATATCCTCGCTATCGAGGTTAAGGGGTGGGCCCTGTGCCCAGAGCTGCAGGCTTTGGATGCCGGAGACCGTCTGCAAGTACAAAGAGCGGGATTGGCGCATGAAGTCCGGGGCAACGAAGGAAATGAGTCCACCCACTGCCGTGAAAGAAACCAAAATGGTTACGGCAGCCGCCAACGCGGCGGGGAGGCCAATGCTGCGCAACTTCTTAGCCACTGGGGCTAGGACGGTGCAGATGATGAGGGCCAAAAGCACTGGCAAGATGCCCTGCCAGAAATTGCCGAGCAAGCGGTAGAGGGCGTAGAGGAAAACGCAGATGATGAGCAGGCGGACCGCCCATAGGGACGCAGACTTAACTACCTCGCCGGCAATGACAGAGCGATCTACCTGATCGCCCGGCGGATGTGGCGATACATCCTCCAGCTTGCTGGTATCGAAGCTTTCATCAAACTTATCGCCCAGGCCCGTCTTGGGAGCCTCGGGCAGCGGTTGGTTATCAGAACTCACCCCACCATCTTGCCTTAAAAGAAGGTGGGTGAGTTAGGATTGGCCCCGTGAGTCTTACACTAGGAATCGTCGGCCTGCCCAACGTGGGCAAGTCCACATTGTTTAATGCCCTGACCCGTTCCGAGATCCTGGCGGCGAACTACCCGTTTGCCACCATCGAGCCCAACGTGGGCCTGGTGGAGCTGCCGGACTCCCGCCTGACCCACCTGGCGGAAATGTTTAACTCGGAGCGTATCCTGCCCGCCACTGTGTCCTTCGTGGATATTGCCGGTATCGTCTCTGGCGCTTCGCAGGGTGAAGGCATGGGCAACGCCTTCCTAGCCAATATCCGTGAGGCAGATGCTATCTGCCAGGTCGTGCGCGCTTTTTCCGATGACAATGTCATCCACGTCGATGGCAAAGTTGACCCGCGCAATGACATCTCCGTTATTAATACCGAGCTCATCCTCGCGGACCTCCAAACCATTGAAAAGGCTCTGCCGCGCCTTGAAAAAGATGCGCGCAAGAATAAGGACCTGGCTGCTGAGGTGGAAGCCACCAAGAAGGCGCAGGAGATTCTAGAAGATGACCGCACCCTCTTCGCAGCAGCTAAGGAGGGCGAGATTGACCTCTCGCTCGTGCGCGATCTGCACCTGATGACGGCAAAGCCTTTCCTCTATGTCTTTAACTCGGACGAGGCCGTGCTTACCGACGACGCAAAGAAGGAAGAGCTTCGCCAGCTCGTCGCCCCGGCCGAATCCGTGTTCCTTGACGCCCAGACAGAAACTGAGCTGCTTGAGCTGGAAGAAGACGAAGCGCGCGAATTGCTTGAGTCCGTGGGCCAAGATGAGCCGGGGTTGGCTACTTTGGCCAAGGCGGGTTTTGCCACGCTGGGGCTGCAGACTTATCTCACCGCCGGTGAGAAGGAAGCCCGCGCGTGGACCATCAAGCAGGGCTCTGCCGCCCCGCAAGCCGCCGGCGTTATCCACACTGACTTTGAAAAGAAGTTCATCAAGGCCGAAATCGTTTCCTACGATGACCTAGTAGCCGCCGGCTCTATGGCCGAAGCTCGCGCGCACGGTAAGGTCCGCCAAGAAGGCAAGGACTACATCATGCAAGACGGCGACGTGTGCGACTTTAAGATCGGCGGTTAATTCCGCGTCTTCTAAGTCATGGGCCTCCTAACGGAGAAGGCACTGCCCGCGCAGGCGGAGAAATTGTAGCGATTGAGAATCTTCCGCGTTATTGTGGGCGAGGTACCCAAACAATAGGAGGTCACATTATGGCTGAACTAGACAACAAGACCATTGCAATCATCGCTACCGATGGTTTCGAAGACTCTGAGCTGGCTTCCCCCTTGGAGGCTGTGAAGAACGCTGGTGCTACCGTGCGCGTCATCGCCCCTAAGGCCGGCACTATTACCGGCAAGAAGGGAACGGAGATTTCCGTTGACGCCGCTACCGCTGACTCCACCGGCGAGTCTTTCGATGGCATCATCTTGCCCGGCGGTACCGACAATGCCGACCTGCTGCGCTTGGACAAGGCCGCAGTAGAAATCGTGCGCAACCACATGAGCAAGGATCTCCCGCTTGGTGCTATCTGCCACGGTGCATGGATCTTGGCCGATGCTGAGGCTCTAAAGGGCCGTACCTTGACGTCCTTCCCCTCCTTGCAGACCGACCTGCGCAATGCGGGTGCTACGTGGGTAGATGAGGAAGTCCACTGCGATCAGGGCTTGGTGTCCTCCCGTACTCCCGATGACCTGCCAGCCTTTAATGCCAAGCTGGTTGAGGAGTTTGCAGAGGGACAGCACTAAAGCTCCTCGCTTGCACGCCACGGGTATCACCCGTGGCTTTTTTGATCTTGCGCCAGAGTTCCTACCCCTATAAGGTTTTAGTTTCCTGAAGGGGAGTAGTTCCCTCGGATGATCCGAGATGCCTGGTCGACATACTGGCGTTTAGCCCGGCCAGCCAGCGTTCGCAATTTACGCGGGCGCGAACGAGACCTTCGGTCAGCAACCGCACCGAAGGGAAAGACTATGTCTTCAATTGCCTCTGAACAGCGCATTCTTGAGCGCTTTATGCAGCTTTCCATCGCTGCCGCCTTAGCCACCATCGTTCTCAAGGCTTTGGCGGCGTGGCTTACCGGCTCGGTGGGCTTCCTATCTGATGCTCTCGAATCCGTAGTGAACCTCGTGGCGGCCGTCGCCGGTTTTTATGCCCTCCGGATTGCTGCCAAGCCGGCCGATGATAACCACCAGTTTGGCCATGGCAAAGCGGAGTACGTCTCCGCCTTGGTGGAGGGCGCGATGATTTTCATTGCGGCCGGCATGATCATCTATACGGCCATCCAGCGCTTCTTTATTCCGCAGCCGATTGCGGAGGCAGGCTGGGGATTGGCATTATCGACGCTTTCGTCCGTGCTTAACCTGGTGGTGGGTATCGCGCTCATCCGCGCCGGCAAACGTTACCGTTCTGCCACCTTGGATGCGGATGGGCATCACCTGCTTACCGACGTCTGGACTTCCGTGGGCGTCCTTGTCGGTATCGCCGCCGTTTACCTAACCAGCTGGATGTGGCTAGACCCTGTAGTAGCCCTCGCTGTGGGTATCAATATCTTGTGGACTGGTTACACCCTCCTGCGCGATTCCGTGAGCAGTTTGCTTTCTGAAGCACTTCCCGCGGATGAGCGCCAGCAGATTCGCCAGCTGCTGGCCCGGTTGGAAAAGGAGCAATCGGTTACCTTCACGGACCGGCGTACTGTCGCTTCCGGCCGTCAGCGCTTGGTCTACCTGACCATGGAGGTGCCAGGAGAGTGGAGCGTTATGCATTCCCACGAGGTTGCTGACGTCGTGGAAATCGCCCTAGATGAGCTGTATCCAGGCTGCAGTGCGTTCATTCACGTGGAGCCGGCGGGCGTGGAAAACCGCCGCCCGTACCTATTTCGCTAGGCCTTAATTTTCTAAGTTTTCGGGCGGTCACTGTGGCTGATTTTTTAGACCGACATGTGTGTAGACCCGTTCGAGTGAATGGGGCCTGTACATAACCTGTGCTTTTCCGCAGAAAGCATACACCCTTCTGAAAGGACTCTGTGGGTTTAGTGGCACCGCCTTTTGGGGGTGGGGTAAGTCTCGAATGATTTGGAGAAAGTGGAGGGTGTTGACTACGGCGCTGCGGGGTCGTGAAACGACATCTATTTTTTAGATTCGGGCCATTTATGGTGCAGAATTCTTAACGTTATGAAAATGTTATTGACTGCTCTGAGCTGCATGAAGTCTTCTCTGGGTGAATAAAACGGCAAAAATTTCTTGCTGGCGGTCGAAAAATTTTGAATTCTCCGTATGGTGGTTGTCACACCAAGCAAATAGCGATTCTCACCCCCGCATTCCACATGTGGGGGCAAGAATATGTCCTTTTGATTGGCTGAAGAGAGCTATACCAATAGCAGAAAGGATTTACTGACAATGGGTAAGAACATTAAGGATCTGTTTAACGCAACCGCATACGACAAGGACGGCGAGAAGCTGGGCAACGTTAACGAGGTATTCGTTGATGACCAGTCCGGCCAGCCTACCTTCGTTGAGGTTAACCACGGCCTGTTCGGTATGAACTCCAGCCTCGTTCCGCTGCGCGGTCACGACTTCTCCGGCGATGACCTGAAGCTGGGCTTCTCCAAGGACCGCATCAAGGACGCCCCAGACTTCGATTCCGATAAGCCGCTGACCCCAGAGGCACAGTCCGATATCTTCAAGCACTACGGCCTGGATAATGCACAGGACGTTACCGATTACAAGGACTCCAACCTGGACTCCAAGCGCGACGTTCAGGCTGGCGCTGACAAGGACCACAACTTGGCCGCAGGCGCCGGCGTTGCTGGCGCTGGTGCAGGCGTTGCTGGTGCACACGCTAACGAGAAGAAGGAAGCTACCCACACCACTGATGCGGCTGCTGCTGAGCGTAAGGCTGGCGCTGCCGATGACGCTGCTTCCAAGAACACCGCAGCTGCGCACACCAACAATGACGGCGAGCTCATCCGTTCTGAGGAGCAGATGAACGTCAATAAGGAGCGTGTGGCTACCGGCGAGGCTCGCCTGCGCAAGTACGTTGTAACCGACACCGAGACCGTTGAGGTTCCGGTTGAGCGCGAAGAGGTCAGCGTTGAGCGCACTCCGATCAGCGCTGAAGATGCCAAGAACTACAACGGCACCATCTCCGGTGACACTGAGGAAGCTTCCGTCACCCTGCACGAGGAGCAGGTTAACGTGAACAAGGAAACCGTTCCGGTTGAGAAGATCAACCTGAAGAAGGACACCGTTCGCGACACCGAGACTCACACCGAGGAGCTGCGCAAGGAGCAGATCGACACCGATGGTGTTGATGGCCTCAAGAAGTAAAAGCGCATAGCTAAACGCCCGCAAGGTTTTCCTTGCGGGCGTTTATTATGTTTGAGGGCTTATTTAAGCCTTGGCACCGATGGCTGCGGCCGAGTCAGAATCCATAATGTCTTTGACGCCGCTTTCTGCTGCGTCCCAGGTTGCCCTGTCTTGGATGCCGGCACGTTTAGCAACGACGGTGGCGCACAGTACCTGTCCGGTGACGTTGAGTGCAGTGCGTCCCATGTCAATAATCGGCTCAATGGCCAGCAGGAGACCGACACCAGCCAGCGGAAGGCCAAGTGTAGATAGCGTCAGCGTGAGCATAACCGTTGCGCCCGTGGTGCCTGCGGTAGCAGCGGAACCAATGACGGAAACAAAGATGATGAGCAGGTATTGGGTGAAGTCGAGGTTAATGTCGTAGAACTGGGCAACAAAGATGGCTGCAATGGCCGGGTAAACGGATGCGCAGCCGTCCATCTTGGTGGTTGCTCCTAGCGGAACGGCAAAGGAAGCGTATTCAGAGGGAACACCCATGGCCTTTTCGCTAAAGCGCTCGGTAGCTGGCATGACACCCATGGAAGAACGGGTAACAAAGCCCAGCGAGGTGACCGGCCAAACGCGCTTATAAAAGCCCATGACTGGAATCTTGTTGAACTTCAGTACGGCGGGGTAGACCACGACAAAAACCAGACCAAGGCCCACGTACATGGCCAGCACAAACTTGCCCAGCGAGCCCAAGGCGTCCCAGCCGTAGGTTGCTACTGCCTTACCGATAAGGGCGGCGGTGCCAATCGGTGCAAGGCGGATGATCCACCACAAGATGACCTGGATGACCTTGAGGAAGGACTCGGTAAAGCGCAGGAACGGCTCGGCGGACTTTCCGGTCTTGACTGCGGCGATACCAATGGCCAGGGAAATGACAAGCAGTTGTAACGCGCCGAAGCTGAGGGATACTTCGCCGTCGGAAAACGAGGCAGAAAGTCCTACGAAGTTCTGTGGCAGAAGCTGCTCAAAGAACGCGGTCCACGAGCCGACGTGGGAAGGATCCTGCGCAGTGGCGGCATCGACGCTCGTGCCGACGCCCGGCTTCATAATGACGGCAACGAAAATGCCCATCAAGACAGAGAAGAGTGCGGTAATGGCGAACCACACCAGTGTGGAAATCGCCAGGGAAGCCGCGTTAGCCGCCTTGCGCAAATTGGCGACAGAGGTAACAACAGCGGCGAAGATCAGCGGCGGGATCATCACCTTGAGCAGCTGGACGTAGGCGCTACCGACTCCCGTGAGCAGGGTGGTCAACCAACCGGGATTGTCTGGGTCGGTATCCATGCCGGAGGCGATGAAACCCAAGATGAGGCCGATGATAAGGCCGGCAATAACTTGCGCGCCGAATCCTGTGGCCCAGCCTGGGAGCCTAGAGCGCGAAGATTCCTGTTGAGACATAAAGGTTCCTTTGAAAATAAAAATGGACAGATCGGACTAGTTTTCAGATACTGTCCTGTTCAACTTCAACTTCGCTCAGTTTATTCCTTCGACGTCTTTAGGCACAAGACGTGGGGATTCTCCTGTGGCTGCGACCTCATCCTTCGCGCTCACCGGGTGGCTTCCTAATACTTGGGGTTCTTTTCCCACTGAGCGCGAGGGGGAGGAGGAATTGCGGTGGGCGCCCTCGGCGCTCACCAGAGCGGGGTGGAAGCATCACCTTTACGCTGCTGGTGAGCGCGAAGGGCGGAGGGGGGGGGAAGGGCGGAGCGCGAGGTGCAGAGCGAGGAGGGGCTGCGATTTCTGGAATACTGGCGGCATGAAAATCCTCGTGACTGCATTTGACGCCTTCGGCGGAGAAAGCATTAACCCTACAGAACAAGCGCTGGAGCTATTACCTGAGGAGGTTGGGGGAGCGGAGCTTGTCAAGACGGTGATTCCGACCAAGTTTGGGGAATCCCTGCGCCGAGTAATTGCACTCGCAGGGGAATCATCAGTCGATGCAATTGTGTGCTTGGGACAGGCAGGCGGCCGGAAACATATCACCCCGGAGCGGGTCGCCATTAATGTGATGGATGCCGAGATTCCTGATAACGCGGGTTATCAGCCAGTGGATGTACCGGTCGTGGAGGGTGGCCCAGCGGCGTATTTTTCCACGCTACCGGTAAAGGAAATGGTCGCGGCGATGGATGATTGTCCGGCGCGGGTGTCGAATACGGCGGGGACTTTCGTGTGCAATCAGCTCCTGTATGGTCTCCTGCATCACTTCGCAGGGACGGAGGTGCGCGCGGGATTTGTACATGTTCCCTATATTGAGGAGCAGAACAAAGCGGATAAGCCCATGATGGCGCTAGCTGAGGTAGTCGAGGGGATAAAGCGGGCACTCTGGGCGGTGCAGGCTAGTTAGGGTAGCCTTTGTGGCTTTTTGAACCAGCGAAATATAGATTTATGGATATGTCTCGCTTTAGCCCTCTCAACTGGCCGGTTGTGCGCCAGCTGCGCAGCGGCGATCCCTTTGGCAGGGACGTCAATACGCAGTCTCAAAAGAGCAAGGATAAACATGGACGCACCGTGGAAGCGGACCGCGTGGTGCAGTCAGTGTGCCCGTACTGCGCGGTCGGTTGCTCGCAGCGCGTGTATGTCAAAGATGACCGTGTCATCCAGGTAGAGGGTGATCCGGATTCGCCCATTTCTCGTGGGCGATTGTGCCCGAAGGGATCTGCGTCGGAGCAGCTCATTAACTCCGCTACGCGCCTGACCAAGATTAAATATCGCGCGCCTTATTCTTCGCAGTGGCAGGACCTTGATGAAGATACCGCGATGGAGATGATTGCGGATCGTTTCTTGGAGGCGCGTCGCAACGGTTGGCAGGATGTCGACGATGAGGGCCGCACCCTCAATCGCACGATGGGCATCGCCGGTTTGGGCGGTGCGACCTTGGATAATGAGGAAAATTACCTCATTAAGAAGCTGTTTACCGCAGCCGGTGCGATACAGCTCGAGAACCAGGCGCGCATATGACACTCCGCCACCGTTCCTAGTCTAGGAACTTCGTTTGGACGCGGCGGCGCAACCCAACCGCTGCAGGATATGGCGAATGCGGACTGCATCGTCATTGAGGGTTCTAATATGGCCGAGTGCCACCCAGTGGGATTCCAGTGGGTAGTAGAGGCCAAAAAGCGTGGGGCACGCATCATTCACGTGGATCCGCGCTATACGCGTACGTCCGCGTTTGCGAATCGCCACATTGGTATTCGCGGTGGCACGGATGTCGTGCTATTGGGTGCAGTGATTAATTATCTGCTGGAAAATGAGCTGTACTTCCATGACTATGTGGTGGCGTATACCAATGCGCCGATGATTATCTCGGAGGACTACCAAGACACCGAGGATCGAGATGGTTTGTTCTCTGGCTATGACCCAGAGACCGGAAAATACGTCACGGATTCGTGGCAGTACGTGCAGAAGCCCGAGGGTGCGTCGTGGAATGTGGAACGCGATGAATCGCTGGAGCATCCCAATTCGGTTTTCCAGATTCTCAAGCGCCATTACGCACGCTATACGCCTGAGATAGTGGAGGAGACCTGCGGTATTGCGCAAGAGGACTTCT
The DNA here is from genome assembly GCF_037908445.1 of Corynebacterium sp. KPL2825. Taxonomy (NCBI): domain Bacteria; kingdom Bacillati; phylum Actinomycetota; class Actinomycetes; order Mycobacteriales; family Corynebacteriaceae; genus Corynebacterium; species Corynebacterium sp. KPL2825. The sequence goes on from NZ_JBBMGI010000009.1 coordinate 11,171, forward strand.
ACTACCTTGCGGAGTCGATTGCACAGAATTCCACGCCGGATCGCACCACGTGCTTTGCTTATGCTTTGGGCTTTACTCAGCACACTCTGGGTGCGCAGTTCATTCGTACCGCGGCAATTTTGCAGCTGCTGACCGGTAATGTGGGCCGACCAGGCTCGGGCATTATGGCGTTGCGTGGACACGCGTCTATTCAGGGTTCTACTGATATTCCGACCCTGTTCCACTCCCTGCCGGGGTATTTGCCGATGCCAAGCGTCGACCAGCAAAGCTGGCCTGAGTATGTAGATGGCATCCGCAATGAGTCGCAGAAAGGCTTCTGGCAGATCGGAGAGAACTATGCGGTCTCGCTGATGAAGTCCTACTGGGGCGATGCAGCGACCAAGGAAAACGGGTGGGGTTATGACCTCATGCCGCGTATTTCTGGTGCGCATTCGACCTATGAAACGCTCATGGCAATGCTGGATGAGCAGGTGGAAGGCTATTTTGTCTTCGGCCAGAATCCGGCAGTGGCGCAGTCTAATGGCGGCATGCAGCGCCGTGGCTTGGCAGCGCTTAAATGGCTGGTTGTGCGCGATTTCCAGGAGATTGAGACTGCCTCTTTCTGGAAGGATTCGCCGGAGATTAAAAACGGCGAGCTCAAGACCGAAGATATCGGTACCGAGGTTTTCTTGATGCCGGCGGCAACCCACGTGGAAAAGGCCGGTACCTTCACCCAAACCCAGCGAATGTTGCAATGGCGTTTCCAAGCGGCACCGCCGCCAGGTGACGCCAAGAGTGACCTGTGGTTCTTCTACCAGTTGGGCAAGAAGATTAAGGAGCGTCTGCGCGATTCCACTGATCCCCGTGATCTGCCTTTGCAGAAGGTCACCTGGGATTACGTGGAAACCGAGGAAGGCGAGCCGAATTCTGAGGACGTCCTCAAGGAAATCAACGGCTATTACCTTGAGGGCCCGAAGAAGGGCGAGCTTTTGCCTGCCTTCGTGGAGATGAAAAATGATGGCAGCACCTCGGGTGGCTGCTGGATCTACACTGGCGTGTTTAAGGATGGTATTAATCAGTCCGCGCGCAAGGTTCCTGGTTCGGAGCAAAATGAGGTTGCTCCGGAGTGGGGCTGGGTGTGGCCGGCAAACCGCCGCCTGCTCTACAACCGCGCTTCGGCGAAGCCGGATGGCACTCCGTGGTCGGAGCGCAAGAAGTATGTGTGGTGGGATGCTAACCAGGGCAAGTGGGTTGGCGATGACGTGCCGGACTTCCAGGTAAATAAGGTCCCTGACTACAAGGCTCCGGTCGACGCCGTGGGGCCGGACGCCCTCGATGGCACCGATGCCTTCATCATGCAGGCTGATGGCCGCGGTTGGCTCTTTGCGCCGACCGGGCTTTCCGACGGCCCTTTGCCCACCCACTATGAGCCGCACGAGTCCCCGGTACACAATGTGCTGTACAAGCAGCAGCAGTCGCCGACGCGTCTGACCATTAAGCGTCCAGATAACCTGTCGCGCCCCGAGCCGGGCGAGCCGGGCTCTGAGGTTTTCCCGTTCGTCTTTTCCACGTATCGCCTCACGGAGATGTACACCTCGGGCGCGATGTCGCGCCGCTTGCCGTATCTGGCGGAGTTGCAGCCGGGCCTATTCTGCGAGGTTGATAAAGCCTTGGCAGAAAAGCGTGGGCTAGAAAATGGAAAGTGGGCCACCATCGTCTCGCCTCGCGGCGTGATTGAGGCGCAGGTCTTGGTCACTGACCGCATGCAGATGATGAAGATCAACGGTGAGGAGTTCCACCAAATCGGTTTGCCGTATCACTATGGCGAGTCCGATTCCACAGCCGTAGCTGGCGATGGTGCCAATGATTTGCTGGGCCTCACGCTGGAGCCGAACGTATTCATTCAGAATTCCAAGATTGGCGCCTGCGATATCCAGCCGGGGCGTCGTCCTCGTGGTGAGGCCCGTGTGGAGATGCTCAAGGAGTACCAGAAGCGTGCGCACCTGAATCTGGATTCCGGTAATGATCTGCTCACTGTGGATGATTCCTTCACTTATAACCCAGAGCCGCAGCAGCCCGTGGATGCGGACACGCCCGGCGAGAAGGGCGAGGAAAGCGAAGAAGGTAAGTAAATGACAAATCTACTGACCGAGAACGCGAGCCGGCACGGCTACGATAAGTACCGCCGCATGGCCTTTTTTACCGATACCTCCATTTGTATTGGTTGTAAGGCCTGCGAGGTGGCGTGCAAGGAGTGGAACCGCAATCCGGTAGAAGGCTATGACGTCACCGGTGATTCCTATGACAACACCGGTGCGCTGGGCGCTAATACTTGGCGGCACGTGGCCTTCGTGGAACAAAATAATGACCGTATCGAGCACGCCCGCGAGGAGGGAAAGAAGCTCATTTCTTTGGGCATGCCTTCGGTCGGGGCGCAGCCGCAAGAAGTTGATACCACTCCGCCAGATACCGATACCTTCCGGTGGCTGATGTCCTCGGATGTCTGCAAGCACTGCACGCATGCAGGTTGCCTTGATGTCTGTCCTACCGGCGCACTGTTTCGCACCGAATTTGGCACTGTGGTAGTGCAAGATGACGTGTGCAATGGCTGCGGGACATGCGTAGCCGGTTGCCCGTTCGGTGTCATTGAACGCCGCGATGATGGCGGTGTGGCGCTGAAATATGACAAGACCGCCACGGTGGATTACGTCGATAATTCCCATGCTGGCGTCAACGTGTTGAAAAAGCTCAAGCAGCTTGCCCCGCAAGGCCCGGACCATACACCGGGCGAGGCGATGCCGATCAAGAACTTGGGCGTGGCCCAGAAGTGCACTATGTGCTATGACCGCTTGAAGCAGGGCGAGCAGCCAGCGTGTTCTAAGACCTGCCCGACCGATTCCATCCAGTTTGGCCCTTATGAGGAGATGGTGGCAGCCGCCAAGGAACGCGTGCGGGTACTGCACGAGCAGGGGATTACCGAGGCCCGGCTTTATGGTGCTAATCAAGACGATGGTGTCGGTGGAACCGGATCCATCTTCTTGCTTTTGGATTCGCCAGAGGTCTATGGGCTTCCGCCTGATCCACGCGTGCCGACGGCGGATTTGCCGCAGATGTATAAGACCGCAGTGAAGGCTATCGGCGGTATGGCGCTGGCCGTGGCCGGTTCCTTCCTGATTGGGGGACGTAAATGAGCAACTTTGATGAGTACCGCCCGCCGCAGCCGGAGCGTCGTAACCGCTACCGGAAATTTGATGGCACCAAGCCTAAAAAGAAGCGCAAGCGCCCAGGCGCGGGCGCGCAGGATGGTTCCAAAGAAGAGCGCATGGCGCAGGATTTCGAGTTCTCGTCCTACTACGGCCGGCCAGTGGTTAAGGCGCCGCCGTGGGAATGGCCAATCGGTGCGTATCTCTTCTTGGGCGGCGTCAGTGGCGGATCAGGGCTTTTGGCCGCCGGCGCACAGGCCGTGGGCAATGCACCGCTGCGTCGTACCACCCGCCTTTCTGCCTTTGGCGCGGCGGCCGCGGGATCAGTCTTTTTGATTCTGGATTTGGGCCGCCCGGAGCGCGCGCTGAATATGTTCCGCGTCTTCAAGGTGACCTCGCCGATGTCTCTGGGATCGTGGATCCTGTCGGGCTTCGCGAGCGCGGCCGCGCTGCCGGCCGCAGCGGAAGTGGATGCAGCGACTGGACATAAGCTGCCCCTGCCTAAGTTCGTGCGCACGGCGCTGCAGAAAGCTGCTGGACCGGCAGGCGCAGTCGCGGGAGTGCTCGGCGGTCCGCTGGCGGGATATACCGCGGTATTGCTGTCGAATACCTCGAATCCGGTGTGGAATGACATGAAAAAGCACCTGCCGTATGTCTTTGTTTCCTCGGCAGCGGCGGCGTCATCAGGAATGGCTATGGTGACCACCCCGGTCGAGCACGCAGGTCCTGCCCGCGTGTCGGGCATGGCCGCCGCGGCCAGCGATCTAGCGGCGACCAAGGTCTTGGAAGAAGGCATGGAGCCGGAGCCGCGCCAGGCTCTGCACGAGGGAAAGCCGGGCACGCTGATGAAGGCTTCGGAATGCCTCATTGCGGCCGGTGGCGTGGGAAGCATGCTGGCTGCGGCCACAAAGTCCCGCGCGGTATCGGTGGCCGCGGGGCTATCGCTATTGGCAGGATCGGCGTGCACCCGCTTTGGTGTGCTCAACGCCGGCCTAGAAGCAGTGAAAAATCCGGAGACTACCATCGGCCCGCAAAAGCGCCGGGCGGAAAAGCGCCGGCGCGAGCAGGGTCTCGACCACGATGTGGTGAGCTCGGACTAGTCCACCTCCTGTAGGGCGGGAGCGAGTTCCGCGCCGATATCTTCCCTGCGTTGTTGCTCGGCTGCGGAGCAATAAAAGTGCCGGTCGGTGGACCCGAATGGGAGGGGAGCATGCGCTTGGCGATGCCCCCTCGGTTGCACACCCCATCACCCCCAGCGCGGCTAGGGGCGCTGGGGAGGAGAAAATTTAGGCCTTGATATAAGCATCGCCCGTGCACTCGGTGGTGTGGCCGATGACGGGGTAGCCGGGGACCTCGCCGATGAGGAGGAGTCCGCCGGAAGTTTGGGCGTCGGCAAGCAGCACCAGCTCTTCTTCGCTCAAGGAGGTTTCTAGGTGCGGGCGTACCCAGTCGAGGTTGCGGCGGGAGCCACCGGGGATGAATCCTTCCGCCAAGGCCTCCTTCGCGCCGTCGATGGTGGGCACAGCGGAAAAGTCGAGCTCCGCGGCGATGCCAGAGGCGCGGCACATCTTATAAAGGTGGCCGAGCAGGCCGAAGCCGGTGACATCGGTGGCCGCACGCACGCCCGCCTCCACCGCGGCACGGGCGGCCTCGCGATTCAAGGTGGTCATGGAATCGACTGCGGCTTGGGATACCTCGCCGGTGGCCTTGTGTTTATTGTTGAGGATGCCTACGCCGATGGGCTTGGTGAGGGTAATGGGCAGGCCGGGCTCGGCGGCGTCGTTACGCATGAGCTTTTCGGGGGCGACGATACCGGTGGCGGCCATGCCATAGAGCGGTTCAGGGGCGGTAATGGAATGGCCGCCGGTAACAGAGATGCCGGCTTCGGTGGCTACGTCCATGCCGCCGCGCAGGACCTCGCGCAGCACGTCGAGTCCGAGCTTTTCATTGGGCCAGCCTACGAGGTTGATGGCGGTAACGGGGGTGCCGCCCATGGCATAGACATCAGAAAGCGCGTTGGCCGCAGCCACTCGCCCCCAATCGTAGGGGTCATTGAGCATCGGGGTGAAAAAATCCGCGGTGGAAATAACTGCTAGACCATCCTGGATTTTGACGGCCGCGGCATCATCGCCATCATCTAGGCCCACCAGTACATTAGGGTCGGCCTTGCCTATCAGGCCCTCGACGGCAGACTCAAGCTGGCCAGCGGGAATCTTGCAGGCGCAACCGCCGCCTGCGGCGAAAGAGGTGAGTTTAATATCTTCGGTCATAGCGCCATTTTACTCATCTCCAGAGAGTATCTGGCTGTAAAGCTAGGGCGGAAACCCGCTTGCGGCGACGTGTGGCGATAGGGCAGAGGGCGCTGAGTTTTCGCCTTCGAGGGGCTTGGTAGGCGTAGCGGGTGACAGGTGTATTGGCACTGGGGAACGCGCGTGTAAGGTGAGCACACGGAGGCGTACGTGTCCTGGTGGGCGCCCCGGTCTTCAAAACCGGTGAGGCCGAGCATCTCGGTCTGGCAGGTTCGATTCCTGTCCGTCTCCGCCATTCGCGCGCAAGGAGGAATGCCACAGTGCCCACGCCCACCCCTGCAGCCAGCCCCGATCCCCGTCGGAATATTCCCCGCATGGATGAGCTGCTCCAGCTGCCAGAAGTAGAAGCCGCGCGACAGCGCCTTGCCGAGCACACCATTCGGGCACTTATTCAGCGCACAGTTGCCCAAGCACGCCGCGGCGAGCTGCCTATCAACGATATCCCCACAGAAATTGCGCAGCGCCTGGGGCAGAAGAGGGTGCATTCCCTGCGGCCGGTCATCAACGCCACCGGCGTCATCATCCATACCAACTTAGGGCGCGCCCCTCTTCCGGGAGCGGCAGTAGAGGCCCTTCATGACGCCGCCTCATATACGGATGTGGAAATGGACCTTGATTCCGGCAAGCGCTCGAAAAACCGCGGAGCTGGCGCCACGGCTGCGCTGCTTGCGGCCTGTCCCGGTGCAGAAGATGCCCTCGTGGTCAATAACGGCGCCAGTGCCTTGCTCTTGGCCACTGCCGCACTCGCCCCGGGCAAAGACGTCATCATTTCGCGCGGCGAACTTATTGAGATCGGTGCGGGCTTTCGTTTGCCGGAGCTCATCGAGTCTACGGCCACGCGCCTCAAGGAAGTCGGCGCGACTAATCGCACGCATCTGGCCGATTATGAGCGCGCGCTGGGGGAAAATACCGGCGCCATTTTGAAGGTGCACCCTTCTAACTTCCGCATTGAGGGCTTTACCTCCGCAGTCGGCGTGGATGAGCTGCACCGCCTAGCAGCGCAGCACCATACGCGGCTCATTGTGGACCTGGGTTCTGGTTTACTAAATCATGATCCCGCGCTGCCAGAGGAACCAGATATTCAGGCCCAGCTGCGCGCCGGCGCCGATATCGTCATTGCCTCCGGCGATAAGCTACTCGGCGGCCCGCAGGCAGGAATTTTGCTCGGTACCAAGGAGGCGATTGCTGCGGTGAAAAAGCACCCACTTGCGCGCGCCGTGCGTATAGACAAGCTGCGCCTCAACGCCTTGGAGGCTGCCATTTCCACGCCTTCGAATGCGGTGCAAGATGCATTGCATCTGGACCGGGAGACCCATCGCGCGCGCACGGAAGCGATAGCGGAGGCAGTCGGTGCGCATGTAGTGCCCCACGATGGCCGCGTGGGCGGTGGCGGGGCGCCCGAATACCCGCTACCCGGTTATGCAGTTAGCCTGCCAGAACACTTTGCGGAAGCACTTCGCCACCACGAACCACCGGTGGTAGCCCGGGTGCATCAGGGCAACTGCTTAGTGGATATACGCTGCGTTCCCGCAGACCAAGACGCCGTGGTCATTGCCGCGATTAAGGCGGTGGGCTAGGTGTACGTCGTTGCTACCGCCGGCCATGTAGACCATGGCAAGTCCACCTTGGTGCGCGCACTTACGGAGATGGACCCGGACCGGTGGGAAGAAGAGAAGCGCCGCGGGCTCACCATTGACCTAGGATTTGCCTGGACCACCTTGCCCTCTGGTGCAGATGTGGCTTTCGTGGACGTGCCTGGCCATGAAAAATTCTTGGGCAATATGCTTGCCGGCGTAGGCCCGGCCCCAGTGGTCCTTTTCGTGGTGGCAGCTGATGAGGGGTGGCAAGCCCAGTCCACCGATCATCGCGATGCCTTGCGGGCACTGGGCGTAGAGCATGGAATTATCGCACTTACCCGCAGCGACCGCGCCACCGTAGATCGCACCGCCGAGATCCGTGCGGAGCTGGCAGATACCCCGCTTGCCGACGCCCCCATTATCCCCGTCTCCGCCCCTACCGGCGAAGGCATTGCAGAGCTGCGGCGGGCGCTGGATGATGTGCTTGCTGAAGTACCTGCTCCCGATCCGACAGCCCCAGTGCGCCTGTGGATCGACCGTGCGTTTAGCGTAAAGGGAGCGGGCACCGTGGTCACCGGAACACTCGCCGCGGGCAGCTTGCGCGTAGGCGATAGCCTGCAGGTGGTGACAGCTGAGGGCGAAAAGACGGTGGAGATTCGGGGACTGCACAGCGAAAATCGTGCACAGGAATCCCTTGGCCCTGTCACCCGCGCGGCCGTCAACCTGCGGGGAGTAGATGCCGCCGAGATTCATCGCGGCGACGTAGTGCTGAGCCTGGGCGCATGGCGACTGGTGGAGCACCTCGATATTCGCCGCACCTTTGGCGCCGAGCTCGATGGGCTGCCGGATAACCTCGTCGTCCATACCGGAACCGCCGGGGTAGAGGGCCACTTGCGGCCCCTTTCGTCCGATTTCGCGCGCCTTAGCTTGGCTCATCCGTTGCCCCTTCAGCTCCTCGACCGCTTCGTCGTCCGCAGCCCCGGCGGCCGCCACGTCGTCGCCGGGGTAGAAGCAGTAGATCTCCGCCCGCCGGAGCTTAACCGTCGCGGTGCCGCTCGCCGTCGCGCAGAAGAACTCAGCGCGCAGGAGTCATTTAGGGATCCTGCATCCTATCTGTGGCGCGTCGGCTACGCCCGCTTGGATGACCTCGCCCGCGATGGCTTCGATACTGCCGCGCCACCCGCAGGCATCATCGCCTTCCGCGAGTGGTGGATAGCCGCTTCCCAGGTAACACGGTGGAAGGAAGCACTCAACGATGCTCTGCATGCCCACGCTGCCGCACATCCCTTGGCGCCGGGAATGCCTCGCAAGGCGGCCATGGATGCCCTCGGCATGCGCGACGAAGGATTGCTAGGGCTTGCGATCGCCGCTGCGAAGGCAGAAAGCAGTGAGGGAGTGCTTCGTCTGCCTGGGCAACGGGTGGATCTCGGCGCGGCTGAGCAGGGCATTGCTGTTATCGAGAAGAGACTTAAAGCGTCACCCTTTGCGGCACCAGAGGCAGATGATTTAGCGGAGCTGGGTCTGGGTACCAAGGAGCTTGCTGCCGCTGAGCGCGCTGGGCGCCTGTTGCGTCTTCAGCCCGGCATCGTGCTTTTGCCCTCGGCACCAGAGGAAGCGCGTCGGAACTTGGCCGAGCTGGAACAGCCCTTCACGCTTTCTGCTGCCCGCCGGGCCTTGGGGACGACGCGACGGGTAGCCATTCCGCTCCTGGAATATTTAGATGCCCAGCGGATTACTCGCCGCGGGGAGGGAGGCTGCAGAACCCTGCGCTAGCAAGGACACTTTGGCTGGGGCCAGTAGCTATTTGCGGTGGTTTCCTCCGCGGTGGTGGGAAGTCTCGCGTGCTACGCGCCGAGCCCGCACGCGCGCGGATTCGGAAGAAAAACGGCCAGGTTCCTCAGCTACCGGGAGCACGCGCCAACTAAAACTTTGCTCGCCTGGGACAGAGGAGACCAATTCTGCAAGCTTGGCGCTGGCTTTAGGCGGCGTGGCCGAGTGAGCAGTTTGTTGTGGCGAAGCCGTCTGGGAAGGCGCAGCGGGTGCGGCTGGCTGCGCGTGCGGTCCTTGCGGACGACGCGAGCCCGTGGGAAGTGCAGTGACGATGGTCTCGCCGGATACTGTGTGATCCCAGACTTCGGGCTGTGTGGGCATGGATGCAGGTGCGGCGGCAGGAATTGCAGGTTGGGGAGCAGGCACGCGCAATGGTGGGACGGCGGGGGAGAAGATTTCCTCGGTGGTGGCCGTATCAGCGGGGATATCGACTGCGAGCATGCCGTGGCTCGTGTAGGCACGGGCGGACAGCCCCGCTCCGGAGGCACTAGCAGCCTCGAATGCGGCACGCAGACCAGGCAGCGAGGCGATATCGCCGCAGGGGCCGAGAACCATATCGTCGCAGGTAGCCACAGCCGTACCGGAAAGGTCTTCCAGGGTAACGAAGAATTGTTGCGTACCCATGCACTGAAGCTGGGGTGAGGAAAGGTCGCCGGCGGCGACGTCGATAAGCACGCCTCGTCCACCGGCTAACAGCGCGGTTCCTTGGGGCTGGTCATTGACAGGAACCATCCACGGCCACATGCCGAGGGACACGGCAACCTCCACCTTGCCGTCTACTACTTCCACTGTGGCACTAGTCTGTGGCTGGGCAAACGAGTTTTTCAAACGCTCTAGGGCGGGATATTCCGCGGCTTCTACCTCATCCAAAAAACCTAAAAAGCCGAAGTCTGAGCGGATGCGCCAGCCGTTGGTGTAGGTATCGGGCTCTAGGGAGACATCGACAAGCGCTGCGTGCTCGGCCACGCCGGGGATGCTCAACGCGGTGCCCAGCACGGGGTGCTCAAGGACTGCGACATGCTCCACGCCGAAGTAACTAGTCGCGAGCGGGTAAAGCGCCATAGAAAGTCACTCCCAAGGTTTAAGGCCGGTAAACAATGCTGGACCTATTTTACGCATATGGGGGTAAGGCTGATGCCAGCTTTATATCCAGCGAGTTTTTATTAATGTGTAGACAGCTCTTTCAAAGTGACGCCTGAAAATAGAATAGGAGTAGAACCATCTCTTCTTCACCGTCTTCTTCATCCCGCCCTGTGCGCGGGGTAAATAGCTCGGAAGAAAGTAAAAAACGCACCCGTAACGCAAAGCGCATTCTCAAAGACATTATGTACCCGCATAATATCCACCCTGCGCTGGTGCCGGGCGTTTCCATTGAGGATCAGAAGGTTAAATATGGAGTGGATAAGCCGATCCTTGTGGCGGTCGGCGGCCTGGTCATGGCCTTCGTCATTTGGGGTGTGGTTGCGCCCGAGCAAGTCTTTGATGCCTCTTCGGCCGCGCTGGATTGGGTAATGCGCAACTTGGGTTGGATTTTTACTGCCTTGGCTACGTTCCTGATGTTTTTGCTCCTCATCTTGGCCTTTTCCAAGTACGGAAAGATTCCACTGGGGCTCGATGGGGAGAAGCCAGAGTTTTCCACGGTGAGCTGGGCTGCGATGCTCTTTGGTGCTGGCATTGGTATCGGCATTATTTTCTTCGGCCCCTTCGAACCGCTGAGCTACTACCTTTCGCCGCGGCCAGGCGCGTACGAGGCAGCTAGCGATAAAGCCGTGCTTGGGGCAATGGCTCAGGCCGCAATGCACTGGGGATTTAATGCTTGGGCAATCTATGCCATCGTGGGCTTGTGCGTGGCCTATGTGTCTTTCCGCCGCGGCCGCGTTCCCCTGATGAGTTCCATTTTGATGCCGCTTTTTGGCAATCGTTCTACGGATTCCCTGCCGGCGCGCATCATCGACGGCCTGGCCATTATTGCCACGCTCTTTGGTACCGCCGCGACCTTGGGCATTGGTGCGCTGCAGATCGGCCGCGGCGTGGAATTGGTTAGCGGCTGGTCCACCACCGGCAATACTGCGGCGCTGATCATTATCGTGGTGCTGTCTATCGGCACGATTTTTTCGGCCGTTTCGGGCGTGGCTAAGGGCATTCGTTGGCTCTCAAATATCAACCTGGTGCTAGCGCTTGCGCTGGCGCTGTTCTTCTTCGTGGTAGGTCCCACCGCTTTCTTGATCAACATGTTGCCGGCAGTGGTGATTGAGTATCTCGATGAAATGCCGCAGATGCTCTCTGCCAATATGGGCGAGGGCGAAGATATGGTGGCATTCCTCTCCTCATGGACCACCTTCTACTGGGCTTGGTGGGTATCGTGGTCACCGTTTGTGGGTGTTTTCGTAGCCAAGATTTCGCGCGGGCGTACCATCCGCCAATTCGTGCTTGGCGTGCTGCTTATTCCATCGGCCATCATTGTTGCTGCCTTTACCATTCTTGGTGGCACCACCATTTGGCTGCAGCGCCGCGATGGCGATATCGCCCCGGACGGCACTATTGACTCTATGCCGGCGGCAGAAGATATCTTCTTTAAGGTCCTGGACCATTTCCCAGGTGCGGAGTGGATGGCACCCATTGTCATTCTCATGCTGGTTGTCTTCTTCATTACCACGGCGGACTCCGCATCCATTGTGAACTCGCAGCTCACGCAGCGGGGTAACCCCAAGCCAAACCCTATTGTTACCGTCTTTTGGGTGGTGTGCATGGCCGGCATCGCCGTGGTCATTTTGCTCGCTGGCGGACGCAATGCGCTGCAGGGCCTGCAGAATCTTATTACGATTACCTCTCTGCCATTTGCGGTCATCATTGTGCTTATGTGTATCGCGCTGGTGCGCGAGCTGCGCCATGATCCAATCTCTATCCGTCACTTCTACGAGGATGAGGCGGTTTCTAATGCGATTGTGCGTGGCGTGCGCGATTATGGCGATAATTTTGCCTTGTCCATTGAACCGACGGAGGGGGACTATGCAACGGGCGCGCACTTTAACTCCACTGCAGCAGAGGTGACCGATTGGTACGCGCGCACGGACGAGGAAGGCCACGCTGTGGGCTATGACTACGAGACAGGCGAGTACGTGGATAATGATCCTTCTATCAAGAATGGCGAATTTATCTCTCCTGTGCCTGAGGACAAAGATGAGGGTTAATACCTGATAATTATTATCAGGTAGGGTGCCAGCTATGACTCTTAGTACCTTTGTTTTCGCCTTCGCCTTGGTGCTGCTTTCGGGGCTATCGACCTCGATTGGCGGAGCCTTGGCGGTGGGAAAGCGCCAGCCGGGCTCGGCTTTCATGGCTGCAGCTCTAGGTCTTTCGGCCGGTGTGATGCTCTACGTCTCCTTCATGGAGATTCTCCCCGAAGGCATGTCCCAGCTTTCCGACGCCCTCGGGGGAGAAACCGCTGGCACCTGGGCCGCCGTCGGTGCCTTCTTTGCTGGCATTGCCGTTATCGCCATCATTGACCGGCTCGTGCCGGAAGAGATCAATCCCCATGAGCCGGCTACGACGGCCGAAGAGGCCCGCCGCAAAAAGCTGATGAAAACTGGCGTATTTACCGCCTGCGCGCTGGGGCTGCACAATTTTCCGGAAGGATTCGCCACCTTCTTATCCGGCCTAGAGTCTAAGGAAATCGCGGTGCCGGTGGCGGTGGCAATCGCCATTCACAATATCCCGGAAGGCATCGCGGTGGCCGTCCCGCTGCGGGAGGCAACCGGATCACGCACGAAGGCCTTTTGGTGGGCCACCTTGTCTGGGCTGGCGGAGCCGATTGGCGCACTCATTGGTTTCGGCCTTCTCATGCCGGTTATTGGGCCGGCGACAATGGGAATCAGCTTCGCCGCCATCGCCGGCATCATGGTCTTTATCTCGTTGGATGAGCTTTTGCCCACCGCCGAAGAAACCGGCGAGCATCATCATGCCGTTTATGGCCTGATCGCCGGAATGGCAGTAATGGCGGTATCGCTGATGCTATTTATGTAGCAGGCCTACTGTGCTTGAAGCTTAAGCCTCTGCCGGCGTGGAAGAGGTGCTCGAGGACTTGCCAAAGGAAGCTTTGACTGCCATGACGATGGTGGCGATGACCGTGCCGAGAACTAGGCCGCAAACCATAGACATGCCGGTCTCTGCCAGCCAAGCCAGGGCGCCATTAGAAATCTTTTCGGTCACGGAAACGATGAATTCGTGCGGCTGATTCATGCCGAATTCGTGCAGGCCCTTGACCACGATATGGCCGCCGACCCATAGCATCGCGGCGGTGCCGATGATGCCGATAATATCGAGCACAATGGGCATGCCTTTGACAAGCGCGTTGCCCACCGTGGACTTGCCATTGTGGCGCTCATTTAAAGCCATGCCAATATCGTCCATCTTGACCAATAGGCCCACGGCGCCGTAGACACCCAAGGTCAATAAGATGCCGACGAAAATGAGGGCCCCGAGTCGCATCCAGAACGGCTGGTCGATGACCTCGTTCAAGGAAATGACCATGATTTCAGACGACAAGATGAGGTCAGTGGTAATCGCGGACTTGACCAAGCTGTCTTCGGCGTCGGCACCCTTTTCCTGGACTGATTCGGTTTCTTTTTCTCGGTGGGGAAGAAGGTGGTGCAAGATCTTCTCGGCACCCTCGAAGCAAAGGTAGGTACCGCCGCACATCAAGATAGGCGTGAGTGCCCACGGCGCGATCCAGGAGAGGATCATCGCGATGGGCAAGATGATAACGAGCTTATTGATAAGCGAGCCCTTGGTGATGCGCCAAATCATCGGCAGCTCGCGCTGCGGCTTAATACCTTCGACGTATTGCGGGGTTACCGCGGCATCATCGACTACAACACCAGCGGCTTTCACCGAGGTCTTGCCCGCGAGTGCGGCCACATCGTCAACGCTGGAAGCTGCGGAGCGGGCGATCAAAGCGACGTCGTCAAGCAGCGCAAATAGGCCACCGGCCATAGATTATCCTTCTGGGGTTAGGGTAATGTCATCGGACCACGTCAAGTTTATCCCTTGATGTGCCAACCAAGCCATCGCATCGTCACCGCTGCGAGTAATGCCTTCCACTGCGGTTAGGGTGGTGTCGATCGCTTTTTCTGCCTCCTCGGCAGTAATCAAGCCAGCGGAGGTGGCGGCAGAGAGCTCATCAATATCGAGGACGGAAATGGGCTCGTCGCGCGTTGCGACCAGGTCCACATAAAGATCGCGGGTGGTCCAGAGCGCACCATCGCGCTGGATTTCGGCAACGTCGATATAAAAATCTTGGTGGACGTCTACGCCCGGACGGAAGTGAAAGATATTGGCACGCAGGTTAAGGCCGGGTAGCAGCCACGATTCTAGGTAACCAAAGCGTGGGTGATCGGCGCCGCGGGCCATGTACAGACCAAACTCGGTTTCGGTGTAGGTATCGACCTCGCGCAGGAAACCTTTGGGGTCGGTATTGGTGTAATCGATGGTATTAAAGGTCTCGCGCTTGACCGGATGGAGGTCCACCGCCATCTACTTCACCTCAAGGAAAGCGGCAGTGGGGGCGAATTTGCAGTGGGACTCTTGGGTATTAACGCCGCCGGATAGAAGCGCGATAACGGTGCCTTTGCCGGTCTGGGCGGTGCCGGACAAGGTGGTGGGGCCATCCTGGTTGATGCCATTGTTATTCAGCGGGGTGATGCCGCTGCGCAGGGTATCTAGGTTGAACCACTGCACATTCATTCCGCCCTGCTCGCGCGCGGCCGGAGGGGTGCCAAGAGCGGTAAAGAGGAAGACGGTCTCGCCGGGTTGTGCACCAGGTGCTGGCATTTCCGTGGGGCCAGGTACGGCAATGGCCGAGCCCATGGCATCGCTGGTGCCGCCGATGCAATGTGCGGAGACGGTGGGCCAATAAAACTGGCGGAAATTCGGGTTATTGCCCTCCGGCATAGCCACGCCGCCCTTGCCATCGCCGCCGCCGGCGAAGAACGCGAGGCCCGAGAGAATAGCGTTGTGAACATCCTCGGGAATCCAAGGTTGTGCCGCAAAAGCGCGGATGCGGTCCTGGGTTTCCTGATTGGGGCGGCCTAGCTCGTCGAGGGGGCTATGGGAAGAAGCCTGCTGCACCAGGATAGAAAGGTCTGGTGCAGATGCCTGCGCTGGGGCGACGAGTGGGGAGGCGAGGCCGATGAGCGCGGCCGTGGCGGCGGTAATATAACCGATGCGGCCGGATAGGCGCCAGGTGGTGCGGGCGTTGCTCACGTTATCAATTCCTTGGGTGCGGTCTCGGTCAGGGCATTCAAACCCCATTAGTCACAATCGTAACAATAGTACCTAAAGTAACGATAGTGATAGCTAGGGAGGTGTCAAGTGTGTTTGCGATCTATAAGAATCTTCGCTCGCCCTATACGGTGCGTTACCGGGTAAAGCCAACCCCAATGCTGCACTTGGCCCTTTAAGGGGGTATCGTGGGAGCTCGTTCAAGATCAAATTCGCGCGCGCAAGCGCTGTAGATCCTCCGAAGGAGAACCCCACTAGTGAGTAATACCGAGTTCCGTAATGTTGCCATCGTCGCGCACGTTGACCATGGCAAGACCACCCTGGTCAACGGCATGCTGGAGCAGTCCGGCGCCTTTGGTGACCACGGTGAACACACGGACCGCGTCATGGACTCCAATGATCAGGAGCGCGAGCGCGGCATTACCATTCTGGCCAAGAACACGGCCATTCACCGCAAGGGCCTAGGCAAGGACGGCCAGGACCTGATTATTAACGTCATCGACACCCCAGGCCACGCCGACTTCGGTGGCGAGGTCGAGCGCGGTATTTCCATGGTGGATGGCGTCGTCTTGCTCGTCGATGCCTCCGAGGGACCGCTGCCGCAGACCCGCTTCGTGCTCACCAAGGCACTGGAAGCCAAGCTGCCGGTTATCATCTGCGTGAACAAGACTGACCGCCCGGATGCCCGCATCGACGAGGTTGTCTCCGAGTCCCAGGACCTCCTGCTGGAAATCGCCGCCGGCCTGGAGGATGAGGAAGCTGCAGCCGCCGCCGAGGAGCTGCTGGACCTGCCGGTTCTCTACGCTTCCGGCCGCGCCGGCGTTGCCTCCACCGAGAACCCAGGCGATGGCAACGTCCCTGCGGGCGAGGATCTGCAGCCGCTTTTCGACGTCATCTATAACGTCCTCCCAGAGCCTTCCGCTACCGTCGACGCCCCACTGCAGGCGCACGTGACCAACCTGGACGCCTCCGACTTCCTAGGCCGTATCGCGCTGCTGCGTATCTACGCCGGCCGCATTAAGAAGGGCCAGCAGGTGGCCTGGATCCACTACGACGAGGATGGCAACCAGCACACCAAGACCGTGAAGGTCGCCGAGCTGCTGCGCACCGTCGGCTTCGAGCGTCAGCCGGCCGAGGAAGCCATCGCCGGTGACATCGTGGCTATCTCCGGCATTTCTGACGTCATGATTGGTGACACCATCGCCGATCCGGAGCACCCTGAGGCTTTGCCGCGCATCACCGTAGACGAGCCGGCCATCTCCATGACCATCGGCGTGAACACCTCCCCGATGGCAGGCCAGGGCGGCGGCGATAAGCTCACCGCGCGTATGGTCAAGGCCCGCTTGGAGCAAGAGCTCATCGGTAACGTTTCCCTGCGCGTGCTGCCCACCGAGCGCCCCGACGCTTGGGAGGTACAGGGCCGTGGCGAGATGGCGCTGTCCGTGCTGATTGAGTCCATGCGCCGCGAAGGCTTCGAGCTGACGATTGGCAAGCCGCAGGTTGTGACCAAGGAAATCGACGGCAAGACCTACGAGCCATACGAGATCCTCACCATTGACTCCCCGTCCGAGCACCAAGGTGCTATCACCCAGCTGCTGGCCGCCCGCAAGGGCCAGATGCAGGCCATGGATGTGCGCGAGGGCGACTGGGTACGCATGATCTTCCGCGTTCCTGCCCGTGGCCTCATCGGCTTCCGCACCCAGTTCATGACCGAGACCCGCGGTGCCGGTATCGCTAACTCCATCTCTGACGGCCTGGATGTCTGGGCCGGCGATATCAAGTCCCGCCCGACCGGTTCCCTGGTGGCTGACCGCACCGGCCAGATCACCCAGTACGCGCTGACGCAGTTGGCTGACCGCGGCAACTTCTTCGTCGAGCCGGGCGCCGAGGCTTATGAGGGCATGGTCGTTGGCGCCAATAACCGTGATGAGGATATTGACATCAACATCACCAAGGAAAAGAAGCTGACCAATATGCGCTCCGCTACTGCGGAGGCCACGGTCACCCTGGCCAAGGCACACACCCTTTCCTTGGAAGAAGCACTGGAATTCTGTGGCAACGACGAGTGCGTCGAGGTCGCCCCGGACGTCCTGCGCGTGCGCAAGGTAGAGCTTTCCGCTACTGACCGCAAGCGTGCCGCCGCCCGCGCGAAGCAGATGAATAAGTAGTGAGCACCACCTTAGGTGGTAGTGATTGCCGCTGAAGTGGCAACCACCGCCGCTACTGCTGCCGCCTCCTCTACTACGGCCTTAACCGCTGAGGAGGCGGTTTTGTCATATGTCACCTCCTTTTTGATCTCCTGAATGCGTGCCCGCATTTCCCGTCGCTTCATGCCCTCCGCATCATTTTTGAGCAGAGTATAGGCACCGGAGACTTCGCGGAGGATATCGAGGATGATGACGTCATTGACCTCGGCTGGACGTTGTGCTTCCAGCACCGCGACCAGCCGCTCGCGCAGTTGGTGCTCTAATTCCAAGTCCGTCATGATGTAGCGGTCGCCGCCCCATTGCCACCACTTGGCTTTTTCTATGTCGAGCTGGCCATTCGCGTGGAAATCCAAGGCGATGATCTCCCGTGGGGTAAACCAAGAAGCTTCCAAGAGCTCCTTTGTACTGGCGGTCTTGTGCTGCTGTAGCTCCTCCCATGCCCAGGCCAAAACTGGGTTCTTTGGGCGCTGGGTGGTAGTTACTACCTTTTTCTTTTCCGCAAGTTCGACGTGCCCGCCCAGCAGTAGGTCCGCGAGGACGGTAGCGCGTAGGGCGGCCTCATTATTGGACACCCAGTCTTCTTTCTTGCCATTGTCTTTGGTTAATAGCAGGAACATTTCTTGGCAAATCAGCATTGGTGCCTCCCTCAAAGTTGCGGTCTGAGCCTGAGTCTAGCGCCGAATATCTTCGTTTCGGCGGGGTAGAGGGACTAAAGTAGTCCGCGATGAAAAAGAATCCGGCTTCAACAAGGCGCGCGGCGTCGGCAATGGCGGCGGTGCTGAGCGCCGCTAGCCTTGCTTTCTTAAGCGCTTGCGCGGCTAACCCTGGTCCTCCACCGGTGGTGGAGGATAATGCCTCCGCGCTGCAAGAGGACCAGGCCACCACCACTGCAAAACAGCAAGAAGAGCCACCCCAAGACGCCGATTCCGCTAAGCGTCCTACTATCTCAGTGGGCGTAGATCCCTTGCGCGCGGGCTTAAACCCTCACCTGGTGGCCAATAACTCCGAGCTGGTGGACCAGATTGCGGAACTGGTGCTGCCCTCAACCTTCCACGGCGGTCAGAGGGACGCCGATATCCTGGAATCCGCCGCCGAGGTAAATGCCCCCAAGGGAGTGGCGCAGCGGGTGCGCTACGTGATTGCATCGCCCGCGCAGTGGTCGGATGGCACTCCCATCTCTGGCGCGGACTTTAGCTACTTGTGGAAGCAGATGACCACGACCGCCGGTGTACGAGATCCCGCTGGCTACCACGCCATCTCGGCCGTGAATACCTCTGATGGTGGTCGCGTAGTCACGGTGGATTTTTCCCAGAAGGTTAAGGACTGGCACCTGCTCTTCCATAACCTACTGCCTTCGCACTTATTGCAAGATGATAATTTCGGCTCCGCATTAGCGGATAAGATTCCGGCATCGGCCGGACGCTTCCTTGTCGATAGCGTGGACCGGGGACGCGGAGTCATTACGTTGAACCGAAACGATAGGTTCTGGGGCGCTAATCCTGCCCAAGTGGATGTCATCCAGCTAAGTGAGGTACGCGATAGCACCCAGGCGCTGAATATGCTGCGCTCCGGACAGATTGGATTCGCGGACTTTACTCCGGACCAAACCTCAGAGGAGGCGTTGGGCCTTTTAGGGCATGTTTCTGAAAAAGCACTTACCCGCCCACGCCAACTGCGCCTGCACATGTCTACTGCAGAAGGCGCATTGGAAGAAAGGGCAGAGCGCCGCGGATTGGCCTCACTGATTGATACGGATCAGGTCGCCCGCTTGGCCACCGGCCGCGCTTCCAATCTGGAGCCCGGAAATAACCCTATAAGCAAAGACACGGATCTTACTGCGTTGCGCGCACGCGCCAGTAAGAAACCGATTCGCTTTGCGGTAGACCCTACTAGCCCCACTGCCTTGGCCGCGGCAAATACCCTCTACGATGTCCTGGAAGCCCACGGGATAGATGCCGAGGTGGTTTCCGAGCGCCTGACCACAATAACCTCCAAGCTTTTGCCCGAAGGCGATGTGGATGCCGTGGTTACTTGGGAAGATATCTCCTTGAACTCGTTGGCCGCGGCAAATATCTTTAGCTGCGATAATAAACAACCACTGGCAGGCGATTTGTCCGGAATCTGTCCGGAGAATGCGGAGGAGATTCGCGAGGAAATCTTGTCTGGGACCATGAGCCCGAAGGAGGCGCTCGGCCGCATTCGAGAAGTGAACTCTAAAGAAGCGCTCTACGTGCCGTTGATGGATGAGACGCGTATCCACGCGCTCGGGAAGGGTATTGTAGGCCCCGGCCAAAGCATTGATGATTGGGACGGGGGTCTTATCACCGCGCCCCGCTGGAGGATAGATGAAGACTAAGGATTTAACCGGCTATCGCGTGGTGGCAGTCCACGCCCACCCGGATGATGAAACCCTTTTTATGGGCGGTACCCTGGCGAGCCTCGCTGCACGCGGCGCCGAGGTCATCGTTATTACGCTCACCTTGGGCGAGGACGGCGAGGTTATTGGTGAGCCCTACCAGGGCCTGGCCGATCATGATCAGCTCGGCGGCTTTCGCGCTCGCGAATTGGCTAACGCACTGGAGGCTCTTGGAGTAAAGGGAATCCAGCTCGGCGGCTTCGGTCACTTCCGTGACTCCGGCATGACGGGCTCACCCTCCCACGAAGATTCGCGCGCGCTGGTCAATCGTATCGATGAGGCTGCCGATTTCCTCGGTGAAGAGCTCGAAGCAATTGACCCCCACGCCATTTTGACCTACGGGCCCGATGGCGGATATGGCCACCCGGATCACATTGCGGTGCATAAGGTGGTGATGAAGGCGGCGTCGCCAAGCGTGCGCATTTGGTACGGCACTTTTGACCGCGCCGCTAACTACGCCGGCCTGGAAACCCTCGATGCCCCAGCTGGATGGACCAAGCCCAGCCAGGACTACTTGGACAATTTCACCAACGAGGGGGCTGATGTCACTGTCGCTCTGTCTGACGCCGCCCTGGACGCCAAGCGCCGTGCCATGCGCGCTCACGCCTCCCAAATTTGGTTGGCCGATGGCTCCGCCACCCGCACCAATCCCGCGTCCGCTGTGGCCGCGCTCCATGAACCTCAGCGCGTGCCCGGCGCCTTTGGCCTGTCCAATCTGCTAGTTATGCCGCTGCTGCCTGCCGAATACTTCCAGCTGGGCCAAGGCGAGCCGTCCGATGATTTGCTCGGTGGCCTGTGATGCGCACGGATTTTAGCCGCGGCGAGCAGGTAACCGGCCTGGTGTGGTTGGCTATCGGCGCGATGCTTTCGGTATTTCTCGAGGTCATTTATCTCACCGCCCGCATCCCGCTATCGAATGGGGCGAGCGTAGCCTTTCCCATTACGATTGTGATTGCGTGGTGGTTCAACTCCGTGCTCACCCGCACCGCCCGCTTGTGGAGCCGGACGCCGGTAGTCAGCGCCATCCCGCTCATCGTCTGGTGCCTGGGCTTTTTTGCCTTCATGCTCCTCGTGCCGATGACAGGAGACATGCTCTTGGCCAATAATATTCTCAGCCTGCTCCTGCTTTTGGCCGGTATAGGCGGGGGCGTTTGGCCATTTTTCAAGCAGAAGTGACATACTGTTAAACATCCCAAATCCGAGACATCAGGAAGTTTCAAGGAATCTCCATGACTTATACGATCGCACAGCCTTGCGTTGACATAATGGACCGCAGCTGCGTTGAGGAATGCCCTGTTGACTGCATCTACGAGGGCAAGCGCATGCTCTACATCCACCCGGATGAGTGCGTGGACTGCGGCGCCTGCGAGCCGGCTTGCCCGGTCGAGGCCATCTTCTACGAGGATGACGTTCCCGATGAGTGGCTGGACTATAACGACGCTAATGCAGCCTTCTTCGATGACTTGGGCTCTCCGGGTGGCGCAGCTGCCCTCGGCCCGCAGGACTTTGACGTTCCGATGATTGCCGCGCTTCCGCCACAGAATCAGGAGTAAGACATGGCTCGCGCACCGCTAGGAAAGACGCTTCCAGACTTCCCCTGGGATTCACTGGCCGGCGCCAAGAAGAAGGCCCAGACCCACCCGGGCGGAATCGTTGACCTCTCGGTGGGCAACCCCGTTGACCCTGTATCCCCAGGCGTGCAGCTTGCGTTGACCGCAGCCGCGCAGGCCCCCGGCTACCCGCAGACCGCCGGCACCCCGGAGCTGCGCGAGGCCATCGCCGCCGCGCTGACCCGCCGCTACAATATGCAGGTCGATCGCGTACTGCCGGTGGTTGGTACCAAGGAGGCCATCGCCTGGCTGCCCACGCTTTTGGGCATGCGCGGCGAGACCGTCGCCTTCCCCTCGGTGGCTTATCCCACCTATGAGGTGGGCGCGCTGCTTGCCGGAGCCACTCCGCTGCGTGCGGATTCCGAATTCCAAGACGCCTCTTTGGTCTTTTTGAACTCGCCATCCAATCCCACGGGCCGTGTGCTCGGGGTGGAGGAGCTGCGTCGCATCGTGGCGTGGGCGCGCGAGTCCGGCGCCATCATCGCCTCCGATGAGTGCTATATGAGCTTGGGCTGGAATGACGATAATCCGCCGGTGTCCATCCTCGATCCGCGCGTGACCGACGGCGATAACACCGGGCTGATTGCCATGCATTCGCTGTCTAAGACCGCGAATATGGCTTCCTACCGCGCCGGCTTCTTCGCGGGTGATAACGACCTCATCGACGAGCTGCTGCTGCTGCGCAAGCACGCCGGCCTCATCGTCCCAGGGCCCATCCAGGCCGCCATGGTCGCCGCGCTTAACGACGACGACACCGAGACGCTTCAGCGCAACCGCTACGCCTCCCGTCGCGCGGTGCTCATGCACGCGCTTGTCGACGCCGGCTTTACCATCGACCACTCCGATGCCGGCATGTACCTCTGGGCCACCCGCGGCGAGAATTGCCGCGAGACCATCGACTGGCTTGCCGAGCGAGGTATCCTCGCCGCCCCTGGTGACTTCTATGGCCCAGCAGGCGAGAAGCACGTGCGCATTGGTCTCAACGGCACCGATGAGCGCATCGATGTTGCAGTAGACCGCCTCGCCGGTGCCTAATTCCGGCAGGCCTCCCGCACGCGAGGGCATATCCCCGCGCAAGACGGTCCTGCGCGGCCACGTGCCCGAAAAAGGGGAGTACTTCGCCGCTCGCGCCGGCGATTCTCCCTATCCACCTGGGGCTTTGCTGCCGGCTGGGGCCGAGCTGCCGCGTCCCGTGCCGGCCTGGTATCACCCCACTGTGCCTGCCGAGCGCCCCATTCCTTTCGACTACTCAGTCATCTACGCCGACCGCGACCTCATCGTGGCCGATAAGCCGCACTTTCTGCCCACGACCACCAATGGCCGATTACAACGCGAAACGCTGCAAACCCGCCTGCGCGTAGATTTTGGCGACGACGATATCGTGCCGCTGCATCGCCTAGACCGCCTGACGGCCGGCCTTGTGCTTTGCTCTCGCAATCCCGCCACTCGCGCCGCTTACCAGGGCATCTTTGGCAAGGGGAGTGCGGTGAAGAGGTATCGGGGCGTCGTCAAGCGGCCGCTTTATGTGGATCGGGAAATCACCCTGCACATGCACAAGCCCCGCGGCTCGCGCCAGGTGCTCGTTGCTTCCGATGGCACGCCCACCTCTACGTATGTGCGCGCCGCCGGCCGGGAGGTGACCATGTGGCCGCGCACCGGCCATACCCACCAACTGCGCGTGCTGCTTAATCATCTGGGGCACCCGCTTCTCGGGGACGACACGTACCCCGCCCCGCGCAAGCTCGACCTCTATGATTTTCGCGCCCCGCTCGCCCTACTCCATGAGGCTATCTCTTTTATAGATCCTCTATCACAATCCGAGCGTCAATTTTTCAGTTCGCAGGACTTAAGAACTACAATCGAGTAGTTATTAAATCACTGGCTAGAAAGGCGGCCCATGGCAGACCTCAGCGTCGCGCGCTTTGTGTCCAATTTTGGGCAGTTTCTCAAATTCGGCATTGTTGGCGGCTCCGGTACCGCGGTTAATCTCTTTGTGGTCTATTTGTGCAGAAAGATTACTTGGTGGTCTGGCGGCATCGAGGCGGATGATCCCTTCATCAATCTCTTCGGCTCTGTTTTCCATATCCGTTGGTACCATGTGTTTTTGACCATTGCGTTTTTGGTCGCCAACACTTGGAACTACCAGCTGAATCGCATGTGGACTTTCCGATCGGTGGCGAAGGTGTCTTGGCTGCGCGGTTTCTTCCCATTCCTTCTCGCTGGAATTGGAGCTTTTATCGTAAGTCAAGTTGTGGCGACACTGTTAATGAATCCGACTTCGCCGCTGCATTTGCCCTCAGACATTCTGGATGATTCGACCGGTTTGCGTACAAAGGTGTACTGGGCATCGGCCATTTCTATCATTGTCGCTATGCCGATTAACTTTATCTTGAACAAGCTGTGGACCTTCCGCTCGCAGCCGAAGACGCCGCAACTTGTCGAGGAAACCGAGCCGGCCTAGCTAGGTCCCGTATTTTCTTCCTCTCCGCCCCCGCGCTCACCAGCGCAGGTTGGCGGGGATTTTTCTTTCTCCCCGTGAGCGCGAAGGAGACAGTACCTCCCGCCGCGCTCACGGGGAACGAAAACAAAGAAAACCCGCCGTCCGCGGTGAGCGCGAAGGGCGGGGTGAGGTGCCGGAGTGAAACTAGTCTTCTAACTCGGCATCGAGGCGAGCTTGGTCGCGACGGTGCTGGCGGCGACGAAAGAAGGGGGTGAGGGCGAGCACGGCAATGGCGCCGACTGCGGTACCGATGAGGTAGGAGACGGGGTCGTGGCCGTCGGCAGGCGCGTAGGCGTTAAAGGCAATGCCGGCGAACATGACTATAAGAGGGATGAGGTAGACAGCGATAGCCGTCCAATTGCGGCTAACAATTGGGGTGGCCACGCGCTTGCGCATCCAAGCAGAACCGATGAAGTTGCCCACGATGGACGGCACGAGCGCGAGGAAGCACAGCATGGACATTTGGCCAGGAAGGACCCAGGCGAGAATTGCGGCGACGACGAGTTCGAGGAACGAGATTGGGGTCATTCCGATTACGCAGGCCTTATAAAGCGTGTCGCGTTCGAACTCATCGCGAGTCGCGCGATCGATTTCCTTGAGGGAGTAATTGGCGATGGCGTTAATCATGTTGTTCAGCTCCAAAAATTTCTTCGACGGTTTTTCCTAGTTCGTGGCAAATATCCAGCGCGAGGTGCACGGAGGGCGAGTAGTTGCCGCGTTCGATATTGGCGATGGTTTGGCGGGAGACGCCAACTCTTCTGGCGAGTTCAGCTTGTGATAATTCGAGCCAGCGGCGCCATTTGCGGACCATGTTGGGGTGCTCGGCCATCTGGTCTCCTTTACGGGGTGTCGTTCTTACATTACCTAGTGTAAAGGAAAGTTGTCACTAAGGCAAGGGTTATACGCACAGGTGCCACTGCCAATAGGGCACAGTGGCTGAGGTAGGGAGCTGCGGACTACCGCCTTTGAGCACTTCCAACGTGGCCTTGACGAGCAAAACGGCCTGGTTGAGGTGGTGGATGATGTCGTCGGCAGTAAAACGCAAAACGGTATAACCATGGGCTACAGCCGCGTTTTGTTTGGAACGGTCAGCTTGAAAGGCCACACTGTGCTTGTGGTATTCCCAGCCGTCAACTTCCACCAGCAGCTTGCCAATCTTCAGGTCAAAGCGGTAGCCGGCGATGAGAACATTGTGCTTGGGGAAGATACCTTCTGCGCGCAGCTGCCTGCTTAGCGTGCGTTCCGGTGAGCTATCCGCGCCTATAGCAGCGTGTCGTATAGCCTCTTTAAGAGGCGTCGGGACGCGCCGCATTCGCCGACGGTCCTCTTCTAGGCGGTTGGGGCCGTGCTTTCCTTGGTAGTAGTCTTCCAATAAAGGCCTACATGCGCGCGAAATTCTGCGTGCAGCCCATAGCGGTTGCACCACCGGTAGGCCGTTGACCTTGTGTGTGGCCCGGAGACGCGAGTGCGAAACTCGGAAGCATTTTCCCTTCAATGTACGAGGTCCCTCTGCTTCCAACGGAAAGGTTAGCTGCCGGCCGAGATAAATCTCTTGTGCAGTCTTTCCGGTGAAATGGATTCGGCTGAGCCCATGCGCCAAGGTCCGCGCCACCGCCAGGGGCGTCCACGAATCGGTATAAATCCCCCGATGCACGCGGTACAGCTTGCCCTCACGCACCTTGCGGCGAATCGCCTCTTTACTTAAACCCTGCTCACGCAGTTCCGCGGTTGTCCATTCCCCCATGGAAATAAACGTAAACGGCCGCAGTGCGTGATGGCTACGCTTCCCGCTGCAACCTGTGGATAACTCAGGGACGGGGCTCGATTTTCCGCCGCGTGGCCTGGAACGCTGTGGATAACCGCCCCACGCGCTCACCGGCAGCCGCCCTTTGGCAGCGACCCGTGTTCACGGTGAGCGCGAGGGGAGCGGTGGAAAGCCCACGACCTTTGCGCTCACCGGCAGAGCTTTCCGACGTCCCCATTCGCTCCCCGTGAGCGCGGCGGGCGGAGCGTTGGGCACCTCACCCCCTCGCGCTCACTGGGAGACGAAAAGAGACGTCCATTCTCGCGCCGGTGAGCGCGAAGGGCAGAGGGAGAAGGGACAGCGGGGAGGGGAGGGGCTAAGTCAACGGCAGGGTGGAGGTGGGGTCAATGCCGCGAACCTTGGAGTTGATGACACCGGCGACGGCGAGCACCGCGAACATAGCGGCGGCGGAGAGGAGTTGGCTGCGGGCGGTGGCGTCGGTAAGCATGAGCACCGCGATGGCCGCAAAGAGCGCGAGGGCGAACCAAGTCAGGTAGGGGAAGGCCCACATGCGGATGGGAAGGGGATGGAGTGCTTCGAGCTGACGGCGCAGGCGCAGCTGGCTGACGGCGATGAATACCCACACGATGAGCAGGGAGGCACCGGCGGCATTGAGCATGAAGGTAAGAAGCCAACCTGTATCGGCGTAGTTGAGCACCACTATGACGGCCGAGAGTAGGACGGACAGGGCAATAGCGGTGGTGGGTACGCCGTCTTTATTGGTGGTGGTGAAGATGCGTGGAGCCTCGCCACGGGAGGCCAGCGAGTGCATCATGCGAGAGGAGGCGTAGATCTGCGAATTGAAAGCGGAAAGCAACGCAAGGACGATGACAACCTCCATGATGCCGGCCGCACCCGGGATGCCGGCGCGCTCGAGGACCATGGTGAAGGGCGATTCTGCGGCCGTGGAGGCACCTCCCAAGATGGAATAAGGCAGAAGGAACGTGATGACGAGAACGGAGCCCAAGTAGAACACGGAGATGCGCAAGATGGTGGAGCGCACGGCGTTGACCAGGGATTTTTCGGGGTCCTCGGATTCGGCAGAGGCGATGGCGACGACTTCGATGCCGCCGAAGGCGAAGGCTACGGCCAAAAGGCCGGCCGCGACGCCGCCGAGGCCATTGGGCATGAAGCCGTCCTCGAGGAAGACGGAGGTGCCGATGAAAGAATGGCCAGGCAGGAGGCCCAGGATGAGCAGCACGCCGATGATGAGGAAGGCCACGATGACGACGACCTTGATGAGGGCGAACCAGTACTCGAATTCGCCGAAGCTACGGACGCGCAGCAGGTTGATGATGCCGAAGAGGACCACGCAGATAGCGGCGGGAATCCACGGCGA
The DNA here is from genome assembly GCF_037908445.1 of Corynebacterium sp. KPL2825. Classification (NCBI taxonomy): domain Bacteria; kingdom Bacillati; phylum Actinomycetota; class Actinomycetes; order Mycobacteriales; family Corynebacteriaceae; genus Corynebacterium; species Corynebacterium sp. KPL2825. The sequence continues at coordinate 38,224 of NZ_JBBMGI010000009.1, forward strand.
GACGTCGAACCAGGAGCCAATGAATCCGGCCGCGCCGGTGATTTCGGCGCCGAGTACGGCGACGGTGGCTAGCCAATAAATCCAGCCCTGGGTAAAGCCCGCCCAGCGGCCGATGCCATGTTCGGCATATTCGGAAAAAGAGCCGGAGGCGGGGATAACGGTGCCCATCTCGCCCAGCATCTGCATCACCAAAATGGCCAGGAAGCCGGCGATAATATAGGCGAGGAGCACGGCAGGACCGGCGGCGGAGATACCGACGCCGGTGCCGAGGAATAGTCCGGCACCGATGGTGGAGCCAAGCCCCATCATGGTTAGGTGGCGGACCTTCAGGCCAGAACCGAGGGTGGAGGAGTTATCAGTCACCCCTCCATCTTATTTTGCCCGATAAGGCTATAGGAATCGGGGGTATTAATTCTTGTGCAGCTCGTCGTTCAACGCGACGGCCTCGGATTTCCATTCCACAGCCTCAACCGCACCGGAGACGGAGTTGCGGCGCAGCAGCATACCGGAGGCACCGGAGAGCTGGGAGCCCTTGACGGCCTCGCCATTGTCGACGCCCAGTGCTTCCGCGACCTTGCCAAAGACGGTCACCTTGGTGCCGGCGGTGACGTAGAGGCCGGCTTCGACTACGGCGTCGTCGCCAAGCGAAATGCCGATGCCGGAATTAGCGCCGAGCAGGCAGCGCTCGCCGATGGAGATGACCTCCTTGCCGCCGCCGGACAAGGTGCCCATGATGGACGCGCCGCCGCCGATATCGGAGCCATCGCCCACGACGACGCCCGCGGAGATGCGGCCCTCCACCATGGAGGCGCCCAAGGTGCCGGCGTTGAAGTTCACAAAGCCCTCATGCATGACGGTGGTTCCCTCAGCAAGGTGGGCGCCCAAGCGCACGCGGTCCGCGTCGCCAATGCGAACGCCAGACGGCACAACGTAGTCCACCATGCGCGGGAATTTATCAACGGAGTAGACAACGACCGGGCCGCGGGAGGCAAGGCGGCCGCGCACCATCTGGAAATCGGAGACGGCGCAGGGGCCGTAGTTAGTCCAGACCACGTTATTGAGGTGGCCGAAGATGCCATCCATATTCAGGCCGTGCGGCTTGACCGCGCGGTGAGAAAGGAGGTGCAGGCGCAGGTAAGCATCGTAGGTATCGACGGGGGCGTCATCCAGATCTTTGATGGAGGTCTCGACAGCAACGCGGGCCACGCCGCGCTCCTCGTCCGGGCCTGCCAGCGCGGAGAACTGCTGAGGGACCTCCTCCAAGCGCTTGGTCTCGGTGGTCTCTACGGTCTTATCGGTATAAACGGCTGGGAACCAGACGTCCAAGACGGTGCCGTCATGGGTAATGGTTGCCAGGCCACGTGCGGATGCAGAAGTCATGCCCGCTAGCTTAGCAACTACCTCCGCGTCTCTGCGCGCTGGCCGGTGGGTAGTACGAAGGACAAGACGACGAGTATCGCAGCGAGGATGAGTACCGAGATGACCTGGTTGCGTGCATCTGGGTCAAAGAGCATGAGCAGGGTGAGCCCGCCCAGCGCCGCGGCCGTGACCCACGGCAGCCAGGGAAAGCCGGGCACACGCAGATCGGTCAACTCGCCATTGTCGCGCATTTGGGGATGCAGCTTGATAAAGGAAGCCACGATGAAGGACCAGATGACCAGCAGACACCCGCCCACTGCATTGAAGAGAAATGCTAGGAGCCCCGGAGGGTTCCAAAACTGCAGGCCTACCGAAGCGAAGGCGAAGACCATGGACAAAATGACCGCGTTGATGGGGGAGCCAGCGCGATTTTGCTTGAGGAAGAATCCTGGGGCGCAGTGATCCTTAGCCATGTCAAAGACCAAGCGGGAAGTGGCGTAGATCTGCGCGTTGAAGGCGGAGAGCAGCGCCAAGGCGATAATCGCTTCCATGAAACCGGACGCGAAGGGAATCTTGGCGGCCGCAAGCACGAGGGTGAAGGGGGAATCGGCGGCTACGTCGGCGTCCTGGATGGAGCTAAAGGGCAGCGCCATGGTGATAACCACGATGGAGCCGATGTAGAAGATCATGATGCGCACGATAATGGCGCGGACCGCGGTGGCCACGTTATGTGCTGGGTCCTCGGATTCGGCCGCCGCGATAGTAACCAATTCGATACCGCCGAAGGCAAAGGCCACGGCTAGCAATCCGGCGGCGAAGCCGGGCATGCCATTGGGCAGGAAATTAGCGGTGAAATTGGTCCCGGCCAAGGAGAGATCCATGCCGGGCAGGATGCCCAGCGCCATGAGCACGCCTATGGCAAGGAAGGCGACAATGACGCCGACCTTGATGATGGCGAACCAGAACTCAAACTCGCCAAATCCGCCCACGGCCGCGAAATTGACCACTGCGAAGAATGCCACGGCGATAAGTGCCGGAATCCACGGGTCGATATCGAACCAGCTGGAGATGATGGCGGCCGCCCCGGTGATTTCGGCGCCCATGACCATGATTAGCATGAACCAATAAATCCATCCCATGGTAAAGCGTGCCCAGTGTCCGAAGGCCTGACCGGCGTAGGTGGAAAATGACCCCAAAGAGGGGCGGGCGGCGGCCATCTCACCGAGCATCCACATCACTAGCGCAATGAGCGCGCCGGCCACGGCATAGGAAATGAGCACGGAGGTGCCGGAAATCTGGATGCCGAGGCCTACTCCGAGGAAGAGGCCGGCGCCCACGGCAGAGCCAAGGCCCATCATCGTGAGATGACGGGATTTCAATTGAGCGGTTTCGGCCATTGTTATCACCTTAGGGAGGACGAAATATTTACAGTGAAGTGAACTTTACACAATGCGGGGAGCTACGCGGGGCGCTAGCATGGCGCTTTGTGACTTTAGATCTATATGCAGACCCCATCGAACTAACCAAGGCGCTCGTGGATATTCCGAGCCCCTCCCACCATGAGGAGGCCATCGCAGACGCCGTCGAAGAAGCGCTGCGCGGTTTGGACGTCGAGGTTGCCCGCTACGGCAATACCGTGTGCGCCCGCACGAACCGTGGGCTAGATTCCCGCGTGGTGCTCGCCGGACACATTGATACCGTTCCGTTGGCAGAAAATGTACCGCATCACATGGAAACCACTAAAGACGGGGTGGAGATTATGTGGGGCTGTGGCACCGTAGACATGAAGTCAGGTATGGCCATCTACCTTAATGCCTTTGCCCAGCTGCACGAGTCGGAGGAGCTGAAACATGATCTTACTGTCATCGCCTATGAGGGTGAAGAAGTAGCTACTGAATTTAATGGCTTGGGCCATCTGCAAAAGGACCACCCGGAGTGGCTCGAGGGGGACTTCGCGCTTCTGGGCGAGCCCTCCGGAGCCATGGTGGAGGCCGGTTGCCAAGGCTCCATCCGCCTGCGCGTGACCGCACACGGCACCCGCGCGCACTCGGCCCGCGCCTGGCTCGGCTCCAATGCCGCGCATAAGCTCGCGCCCATCATGACCCGCATCGCCGCCTATGAGTCCCGCGACGTCACCATTGACGGCTGTACTTACCGCGAGGGCCTCAATATCGTTCACCTCGAGTCCGGCGTGGCCACAAATACGCTGCCGGATGAGGCTTGGATGTTTGTGAACTTCCGCTTCGCCCCGGACCGCACGAGCGAGGAGGCGCTGGAGTACATGAAATCCATCATCGGCGAGGAAGAAGATGTCACCATCGACATCGACGACATTGCCCCGGCCGCCCAGCCTGGGTTGGGCCAGCCTGCAGCCAAAGCTCTTATCGACGCCGTCGGGGGCAACGTCCGCGCCAAGTTTGGCTGGACCGACGTCGCCCGCTTCTCCGAAATGGGCACCCCGGCCGTGAACTTCGGCGCCGGTGACCCAGGGTTTGCGCATAAAAAGGACGAGCAGGTCCCCACCGCGCAGATTAGTGAAGTATCCACCGCCCTCCTGAAATACCTGAAGGGATAGACCATGACTCCTGAGCAGATGCGCACTCTGCGCGGCCCGATGCTGCTGCGCACCGAAGGCGAACAGGCCTCCACCTTTGACCAGCGGCTCTTGGAGTCCGGTGCAGACCACGAGTGGCAGCATGCCGATCCGTGGCGCGTGCTGCGCATCCAAGGCGAATTCGTCGCCGGCTTCGATGCGTTATCCAAGTTGCCGAAGGCCGTCACCGTCTTCGGCTCCGCACGCACCACGCCCGAGGACGCGAGCTACCAGCTGGGCGTCGAGGTCGGCCGCAAGCTGGCCGAGCACTCCTATGCCGTCATCACCGGTGGCGGCCCCGGCATCATGGAGGCAGCCAACCGTGGCGCCCACGAAGCCGGCGGGCTGTCCGTGGGCTTGGGCATCGAGCTTCCCCATGAGCAGGGCCTCAACGAGTACGTCGACCTGGGCCTGAATTTCCGCTACTTCTTCGCCCGCAAGACGATGTTCTTGAAGTACTCGCAGGCCTTCATTTGCCTACCTGGCGGCATGGGCACGATGGATGAGTTCTTCGAAGTCATGTGCATGGTGCAGACCGGCAAGGTGACCAATTACCCCATCGTGCTCATGGGCACCGAGTACTGGACCGGCCTTTTGGAATGGATGGACAAGACGCTAGCAGCGGGTGGATTTATCAACGAAAGCGACCGGGAGCTTTTCCTGCTTACCGACGACCCCGATGAAGCCGTCTCCCACATCATTAAGCGTCACGAGGTTATGAGCGATAAGCGCATCAGGGAGCCGCGTTGAGCCTCGCGCGTGTGATGGCGATTGTCAATCGCACCCCGGATTCTTTCTATGACAAGGGGGCAACCTTTGACCTCGACCCGGCGCTGCGCCGCTGCGATGAGGTGATCGCAGCCGGTGCTTCGATCGTCGATATTGGTGGCGTGAAGGCTGGCCCCGGCAAAGCTGTGGACGCGGCGGAGGAAATCGACCGCGTGGTGCCGACCATTGAGAAGGTGCATCAGCGCCACCCGGATGTCCTCATTTCCGTCGATACGTGGCGCAGCGAGGTGGCAGAGGCAGCCATTGCAGCCGGTGCCGGGCTCATAAATGACACCTGGGCGGGTTGGGATCCCGAGCTCATCGAGGTCGCCGGACACTACCGCGTGGGCTATGTCTGCTCTCACACCGGTGGTATCACCCCGCGCACCCGGCCGCACCGTGTCCATTTTGATGACGTGGTGGCCGATGTCATCGCGGAAACCACCCAGCTGGCCGAGCGCGCTGCCGCTCTCGGTTGCCCGGAGGACCTGACCTTCATCGATCCGACCCATGACTTTGGCAAGAACACCTTCCACGGTCTCGAGCTTTTGCGGCGCATAGACGAGGTCGTGGCCACCGGCTGGCCGGTGCTCATGGCGCTATCAAACAAAGATTTTGTGGGCGAGACGCTAGACCGCGGGGTAGGAGAGCGCGTTGCGGGTACCCTAGCCGCCACCGCGTGGTCCGCTGCCCGCGGAGTGGCCGCTTTCCGCGTCCACGAGGTGGCAGAAACCGCTGATGTCATCCGTATGACTGCCGCCATCCAAGGCGAGGTCGCCCCGCTAGCAACCACGCGAGGCCTTGCATGAGCGTCTCCGTTATCATTCCAGCGCTCAACGAGGAGGGCACCGTCGCAGACGTCGTGCGCGCCTGCCTTGCCGATAATCCGCTTGAGGTGCTGGTAATCGACGCCGACTCCTCAGACGCCACCGCGTCTCGCGCTGCGGCAGCTGGAGCCGACGTGCACAATTGGCGCGATATCCTCCCGGTGGAGCCGCGTCCCGGGAAAGGAGAATCCCTCTGGCGTGGGGTCGCCGCAGCGAAGGGAGACATAGTCGTCTTCGTCGATGCGGATCTTGAATCCGCCGCGCCCGGCATGGTCACCGCGCTGGCCGATCCCTTTGCCGACCCCGCGGTGGAAATGGTCAAGGCCCGCTACCGCCGCAGCCTCAACGGCCAGCCCACCGGCGGCGGCCGCGTCACCGAGCTGACAGCCAAACCGCTCATTAAGCAATTTTTCCCAGAGCTCGCTCATATCGACCAACCGCTCGGAGGCGAATACGCCCTGCGCCGCACCACCGCTCTCACTCTGCCCTTTGTAGAAGGCTACGGGGTGGAAGCGGGGCTATTGGTGGACGTCGGCAAGCGGGGCACAATAGCGCAGGTGGACTTGGGAACTCGGGTGCACCGCAACCGGCCGCTACATGAACTCGCGCCGATGGCCGAGGTAGTCGCGCGCACACTGCTCTCCCGCGCCGGGGTTACTGCGCCCGTTGCTCAACGCCCGCCGCTAAAAGGTAAGGTTTAAGCCATGCTGTCTTGGATTATGCTCCTCCTCGTCCTTTTCTCCCTGACCGTCATCGGGACCTGGGTATGGGGGTCGATTTTTGGCCGCGGCGAGGTTATGCACCCGCTCGATGAGCCGGAGAAGGTGCGCGAAAATAACCGCGCCGCTGCCCGCGAAGGGCGCCTTGACCAGGTGAAATTCGAGGTTGTGCCCCGCGGGTACCGCCAGGACCAAGTAGATGATCTCCTCGCACAACTAGAAGAGCAACTATCTTCCGCGCCGAAAAGGTCTAAGCTGGAAGGAAAAGAAGTTAACTAAAGGAGACTCACTATGGCAGCAATGAAGCCGCGCACCACGGGCGGAGAAATGGAAGCAGTAGAGGAGTCCCGCAAAATTGTCATGCGCATCCCCTCCGATGGCGGCGGGCGCATCGTCATCGAGCTGAGCAAGGACGAGGCCGCCGAGCTTGGTTCTCTGTTGACCGAGGTTTCTAGCTAGTCTAGATACATGCTTTCTCATATCGTCGACATTCTGGCTGATCCCAATGATGGCACCGCGCTTTCTGGTGCCGGTGATTTCTCTCGCTTGGTCTCGGAATCCGGCCACTCTTTTGATGTGGCCAAGCAGGGCTACGTCACCCTCGCGGCCGGCGCCGGACTCAAGCACAAGGGCGATGACATGGACATGGTCAACGCCCGCGAGACCTATTTGGCCATGGGGCACTTCGCGCCCTTCGTGGAGGCCGTGACTGGGGCAGTCCAAGGTGCGCTGGATTCCGCATCGTTGGCCGAATCTACGCCCGCCTCTCTGCTTGAGGTGGGCGCTGGTACGGGCTACTACTTGGCCCACACCCTCGACTCCATCGCTGAGGCCCGCGGCGTCGGGCTCGATATTTCCCCGCACGCCGCGAAGCACTTGGCTAAGTGCCACCCGCGCGTCGGTGCCGTCGTGGCCGATGTGTGGGAGCGCCTGCCCATTCGTGATGAGTCCGTCGACGCTATTTCCGTCGTCTTCGCCCCACGCAATCCGGCCGAATTCCAGCGCGTGCTCGTCCCAGGCGGCCAGGTCATCGTCTTGACCCCTGATGCCGGCCACTTGGACGAGCTGCGGGAGCCTTTGGGCATCCTCGGCGTGGAAGACGGCAAGGTGGAGCGCATGTACGAGCAGGCCGAGGGATACCTCGAGCAGGCGGCCGATCCGGTGGATATTTCGTTCCCCATTGAGCTCGATAAGGCCTCCGTTGCCGCGCAGGTTGGGATGAGCCCGTCCGCGCGTCACATTAGCGCCGGAGAACTCGCCGAGCGCATGGCAGCGTTGCCCCCGACGCTCACGGTTACCGCCCGCGCTCGACTGGACCGCCTCCGCGCAGTTTAGCCTCGGCCCTTCTGCCTCATCTCCGCCCTTCGCGCTCACTAGCAGCGCGTGGGGCGGTTCTTTTCGTTGTTCCGGTGAGCGCGAGGGGTGGTTCCTCGCCCTTGCCGCTCACCAGCACACGCTTTCCGACGCCCCATCGCCTCCCCGTGAGCGCGAAGGGCGCGCGGCGTGACATCGCCCCGTACCGCGGGTGGCGCGGGTGCCGCGGGTCCGGAAACACACAACCCCGCCCTTGCCGCTCACCGGGAGCAGCGCAACCGCAGTGGGCGGCTGTGCCGGTGAGCGCGAAGGGCGGGGTGGAGAACCGAGCGGGGCGTCGGGTGATGTTTAGAGCTTGGAGCCGGAGCGCTGCCAGTCCTGCTCGATAACGGCATCGCCGGAGGTTTCGACGCGCAGCCCAGAGCAGCCGCCTTCGAAGTAGACGCGGGAGGCCATGGCGATGAGGCCACCATCGACGAATACCTCGACGGTGGAACCGTCTTGGATAATGGTGAGGGTGTCGGAGTCGCCCTCGGCAAGCGTGGCGGTGGCGGGCTCAGAATCGGCAAAGCAATGATTGAAAGCCTTGTTCATTGAGCGATCGAGGCTGATGTCATCGCCGGAGTGGCGGATGGTGGCGGCGGGGTCACCGGCGCCGTCGAGAAGCGTGACGGTGACGCAGGAACCGGAAGGCACCTCCATGACGCCGGTCCATGAGCGGGCGTAATCGGAAAGCTTAACGGCATCGGGCAAGCCCCGGGCGGGGGCTTGGTAGAGGACGCCGCCCTCGAGGGTAACTCGGCGGGGTAAGGAAAGGGCATTGGCCCAGCCTTCGGCTTCCCACGAGGCGTGCTTGGTGGCGTCATCGCCGCGGCCGTTGCCGTTGAGGAGGCCAACGATAACGGCGCGCTCATAGCGCTGCTCGGGGGTGAGCGTGCCGGTGGTGGTGTTGGTACTGCGTGGGCGGGAGAAATCGTGGCCGAAGTCTACGCGGCGGAAGCCGGAGACCACGGTAAAGGTGGTGCCTTCCAGCCGGCCGACGAGGTAGCCGGAGACGTCGCGGCCGCCACGCTCCAAGGTGACAAAGAGGACGTCGTAGACATTGCCGTCAACCTCATCGCGCAGTCGGACTAGGCGCGGGGAGACGACCGGCGGAATGGGCGAGGTAGCGGGGACCTCGCCCTCTAGGAAGCCAGGGTCGCCGTCGAACTTGAGGCTGCCGCGCAGGCGCCAAGACACGCCGTCGGCGGATTCGAGGATGACGGGAACCGGGGCGTCGGAGTGGCCGGTGAGAGCCAACATGAGCCAACCGTCGTGGCCGTCATCGCGGTCCTCTGAGGCCCAGTCGGGCACCACGGAGGGGGAGCGGAAATGATCGAAGTTGCGGGTATTGCCCACGACTTCGCCAAAACGAACGACATTGGGGTCGAGCGCCTGTGGGTCATCGGAGACCTCGCAGATTTCGTCCACGTTGGCGTAGCGGGCGAGGTGAACGGCGATTCCGGCGGCGGTCACGGAGGTGAAGTAGAGATGGATATCGTCTGGGCCTTGGGCTACGGAACCTGCGCGCAGGGAGAGCTCGCCGCCGACGGGGGCGAGGGCATCGTCACAGTCCAACCAGTCAAAGGGAGACTCTTCGGAGTAGGTGTGTCCCCAGCGCGCCGGGGAGTCCGCGGTGGGGCGGTACTGGTAGAACAGATGCCAAGTATCGCCATCGCGCAGGATTCCGGCGGGGGCGTCGAGGACGCCGTCTTCAGGGACAAAATGCAGTTCGGGGCGGTGGGTTGTCACGGCTATCCTTCCTTAAATCAGACTGCGGTAAATATCGACGGTCTGGGCGGCAATCGTAGCCCAAGAAAAATCACGAATGGCACGCTCGCGGCCGGCGCGCCCAAATTCGGCAGCGCGCTTTTTATCGGCGGCGACGTCATTGACTGCAGCGGCGAGGTCGGCCTCGAAGGCTGCGGTATCGGTGGCGTCGTAATGCACTAGCACGCCGGTCTCACCATCGACTACTACCTCGGGAATGCCGCCCACGTTGGAGGCAACAACGGCCGTGCCACAGGCCATTGCTTCCAAGTTCACGATGCCCAGCGGTTCGTAGATGGACGGGCAGACAAAAACATCGGCACCGGTGTAAATCTGCTGGACCTCGTTGCGCGGGAGCATATCCTTGACCCAGAAAATGCCATCGCGCTGGGCGCGCAACTCATCGACCAGTGCCTCGGTCTCGGCCGCGATTTCGGGCGTATCAGGGGCGCCGGCACACAAGACCAGCTGGATGTCTGGATCGAATTTCTGCGCCGCCTGCAGCAGGTGCTTTACGCCCTTTTGCCGGGTGATGCGTCCGACGAAGGCAGCGATGGGGCGCTGCTTATCGACGCCCAGCTTGTCCAAAACATCGCCCTCTCGCGGCTGCCATAGCTCGGTGTCGATGCCGTTGAGGACGACGTGGACCTTGGAGGCATCGATGCGCGGATAGGCATCGAGGATGGAGTCCTTCATACCGGCAGAGACGGCGATTACGGCATCGGCATATTCCATGGCGTTCTTTTCGGACCATGAGGAGATGTCATAGCCGCCGCCAAGCTGCTCGCGCTTCCAAGGGCGGTGCGGCTCGAGAGAGTGGGCGGTGACCACATGCGGAATATCATAAAGCCGGGCGGAGAGGTGGCCAGCAAGGCCCGTATACCACGTGTGGGAGTGGGCGATGTCGATATCGGAGGCGGCATCGGCCATGCGCAGCCCAGTGGACAAGGTCTGCAGCGCGCCGTTGGCATCCTCGAGTGCGGGATCTACGCCGTGGACAAAGACGTCTTTTTCTTCGCGCGGGGAGCCCATGCAGTGCACGGAGACATCGATGATATCGCGCATGAAACGGGTGAGCTCAGCTACGTGAACTCCGGCTCCGCCGTATATTTCCGGCGGGTATTCTTTGGAAAAGATTCCGGCTCTCATGCCCACCCAGAATACGTATCTCTGCTGTCATGTGCAGAATTCCGATATGGGGGTAAAAATGTGCAAAGTTCTGCTGCGGAATGTGGGATTTGCGGATAGGTTTGAAAACGTGAGAAGCCTGCCGAATGTCCTAGCCATTGTCCTCGCCGGCGGTGAGGGAAAGCGCCTTTTCCCCCTGACCGAAGACCGCGCCAAGCCCGCCGTACCCTTCGGTGGTTCCTACCGCCTCGTTGATTTCGTTTTGTCCAATCTGGTCAATGCCGGTTATCTCAAGATTGCGGTGCTGACCCAGTACAAGTCCCATTCTCTGGACCGCCACATTTCCCAGGCGTGGAACTTGGCGGGGCCGACCCCGCAGTATATTGCCTCGGTGCCCGCCCAGCAGCGCCGCGGCAAGCGCTGGTACAACGGCTCGGCAGATGCAATTGTGCAGTCGCTGAACCTCATCTATGACGAGAATCCGGATTATGTCATCGTCTTTGGTGCAGACCACGTATACCGCATGGATCCGGCACAGATGGTAGAAGAGCATATCGCCACCGGATTGGATTGTTCGGTGGCAGGTATTCGCGTACCGCGCTCGGAAGCGACGGCCTTTGGCTGCATCCAAGCCGATGGCATGGGCACGATTACGCAATTCGTGGAAAAGCCCGCGGACCCGCCGGCTACTCCGGATGATCCGAATATGAGCTATGCCTCGATGGGCAATTATGTCTTTACAGCGCAGGCGCTTATCGACGCCCTTTTGGAGGACGAAAAGAACGAGGACTCCGCCCACGATATGGGCGGTGATATTATCCCGTACTTTGTGGAGCGGGGACAGGCGCATGTGTACGATTTCATGGCCAATGAAGTGCCAGGGGCTACTGAGCGTGACCACGGCTACTGGCGCGACGTCGGCACCATCGATTCCTTCTACGAGGCGCACATGGACATGATTTCGGTGCACCCGATTTTCAACCTTTATAACCAGAATTGGCCGATCCACTCGACGGATGATTCCAATTTCCCACCGGCCAAGTTCGTGCAAAACGGCATCGCGCAGTCGTCGATGGTGGCCCCAGGCTGCATCGTCTCTGGCGGCACTGTGCGCAATTCAGTGCTGGCGTCCGATGTCCATGTGGCCGACGGAGCTACGGTCGAAGGATCAGTGATCCTGCCTGGCGTGCGTATCGGGCGCGGTGCAGTGGTGCGCCGCGCGATCCTAGATAAGAACGTCGTCGTTAGTGATGGCGCGATTATCGGAGTGGACCGCGAGCGTGATGAAGAGCGCTTTAAGGTTTCTGACGGCGGCGTGGTCGTCGTCGGCAAAAACCAAAAGGTCTAGAGCTTCGTCACGAGGGTGAGCCCGGAACCCAGCGGCAAGCGGGTTACGCTCGCCCCCTCGAGCTCGCGCAGGTACTCGTCTGCTTCGCGGGCGGCGGCGGTGTCGCGGTCGGTCCGGGAGGCGTCGGCAAGCGTGCCATCGAGCAAAGAATTAGCCAAGACTAGGGTGCCGCGCTGGTGCAGCAGTGGCCAGGCGGCCTTGATGATGGCTGGTAACTCGAGCGCGGCGACGTCGGCGTAGATCACCTGATAAGCATCGTTGGCAAGGCGACCCATGACTTCGAGTGGGCGCGATGGCAAAAAACGGCCGCGGGATGGCGCGTAGCCGGCCTCGCGGAATGCGGTCTTGGCGCTGCGCTGGTGCTCCGCCTCGGGGTCGATGCAGGTCAAAATGCCGTTATCGGGCATGCCGGCGAGCACATAGAGACCCACTACATTGGCGGCCGGGGTAATGGCCACAGCTTGAGGACGCTCGGTGGAACCAGTGGAGGCGGCCGTCAGGGTGGTGAGCAGCTGGCCGGTGGATTCATCCGGGACTGGCAAGCCGTACTCTGCGGCGTGGTCGCGTGCGCCACTTAGGGCCGGGGATGCTTCGCTGTTGGTCTCGATATAAGAACGCAGTGCTTCGTATGCGGTATTAGTCACGTAATAAACCATAGGGAAAAGTGTCCGCCAATGTGGCAAAAACGCGCTTAGCCAGCAAGGTTGTGGTCGGTGGGGATAATGTGACGGGTTCACAGGATATTATCAGTACTATGGCTGGAGTTTCTGTGCTGAGTGTAGAAAGATGACATGCATGACAAAGATGAAGCGCGATGCCGAATCCCTTCAACCTGCAACCTCTGAGGCAGAGTTGACCGGTACCGCAGCATTCGATGCTGGCACGGGCGACATGCCCGCTTGGGGTGACCTCGTGGCCGAGCACGCCGATGGGGTCTACCGCTTGGCTTATCGCCTGTCTGGCAATCAGCATGACGCCGAGGATCTCACCCAGGAAACCTTCATGCGCGTCTTCCGCTCCTTGGACAAGTATCAAGCCGGAACGTTTGAAGGCTGGTTGCACCGTATTACCACTAACCTCTTTTTGGATATGGTTCGTCACCGTTCCAAGATCCGCATGGAGGCCCTGCCAGAGGATTATGAACGCGTTCCTGGTACGGATATGACCCCGGAGCAGGCTTATTCCGTGGCTAACCTGGATCCAGCTTTGCAGTCCGCGCTCGACGGGCTGGCTCCCGATTTCCGCGTGGCCGTGGTCCTGTGCGATGTCGTTGGGATGAGCTATGACGAGATTGCAGAGACCCTTGGTGTCAAGATGGGTACGGTGCGCTCACGCATCCACCGCGGCCGCTCCCAGCTACGTGCGGCGCTAGAAAAAGAGGCGCAAACCAATGCGGAAACGCGCATGCTGCTGCGTACGCGCTAAACTTTAGAGAAACTGCATAGTCCCCGCTGCCGGCGGGGACTTTCCGCGTCAATGAAGGCCGAGCAACTAGTGGAGGAGGGATCGATGGACTCGCTGCGAGGACGCCGAACCTTGTCCACGCTGAGCGTGCACGGCGGATTTGATGCCGCCCAAGCAAAGGCTCGCGATAGGGCGAAGGCCAAGGCGCGGCGTAGCGATACCATCGGGCATTTGGGCCCAGAGGCGGTTGTTGCCTTTGTGGACGGCGAGATGGAGCCAAAATTTATGCACCGTGTGCGCATTCACCTGGTGCACTGCGCTGAATGCCGCGCGGATGTGCATCAGCAGCGTCGTGCCTCGGAATGGGTGCGCCACTGCGCGGAGTCCGCAACGGTCAAGGCGCCGCAGTCCTTGCTCGCGAAGCTCGCAGGCATTGCCACGGAGGGGGTAGCGCCCGGGCCTGATGCAGCAACGCCGGCGCACCGGCCCCAGCAGGACTTCTTAGACAAGGTGGAGATGGTGGTTCGCGCAATCAAGCACAATCAGCGCGGCTAAGAGCGAAGGACTAGTATTTAAGCGTGTTTTCTTCCATTGGTTGGCCCGAGATTTTCGTCATTGTGCTCTTGGGCATCATCGTCATCGGCCCAGAACGCATGCCTGAGGTGATTAAGGACGTGCGCGCAGCCATCTATGCGGCGCGGAAGGCCATCAATAATGCCAAGGCGGAGCTCAATGGGGAGATGGGCTCTATTACCTCGGAATTTGATGATATCCGTGGCCCGCTTACCCAAGCCGCGCAGTGGACGCGTCTGGGGCCGAAGGGCGCAATCACCAAGGCGCTTTTCGACGGCGACGAATCCGCCTGGGATGACTTCAATCCCCAGAAGATGGCAGAAGATATTAAGAGCAATACCGCTCCCAAGGAGCCGGAGCAGCAACAACCGCAACAGCGCCCAAGCTTCGACTATTCCCAGGTTTATGCCGAACAGCCGCAGCAGCCACAGCCACAGCCGCACCAGCGCGCCGCAGCTTCGCAACCGCAATCGACGGAGCAACCCGCGACCGAAAAGAAACCGCCGCGCGGTGGGGAAGAATCCACCGGCGGCGGCATGTGGGAAGATGTAACCTAGGGGCTAGTTCACGCCCAAGTTCAGATTTTTGCCCACTAGGGAATCGGAGCGGATGGCCAGTTTATCGGCCACCGCCTGGATCTGTTGGGCGGCGGGGGACTCGGGGGCATCTATAACGATCGGAGTGCCGGCATCGCCACCGCTGCGCAGGGTGGGATCCAGAGGCACCGAAGCCAGCAGTGGAACCTCATGGCCAAGAATGACGCCGAGGCGATCGGCCACAATCTGTCCGCCGCCGGTACCAAAGACATCCATGGTGGAGCCATCCGGCATGACCATAGCGCCCATATTCTCAATCACGCCGGCCACGCGCTGGCGCGTCTGCTGGGAGATGGACCCGGCACGCTCTGCCACCTCGGCGGCCGCGGCCTGCGGGGTGGTTACGATAAGTAGCTCCGCATTAGGGATGAGCTGGGCCACGGACAGGGCGATATCGCCCGTGCCTGGAGGAAGATCCAGCAGGAGAACGTCTAGGTCACCCCAGAAAACGTCGGCCAAGAACTGCTGCAATGCACGGTGGAGCATAGGTCCGCGCCAGACCACAGGGGCGTTGCCTTCGACGAATTGCCCGATGGAGATGTGCTTAATGCCGTGGGAAATCGGGGGCAAAAGCATCTCATCATCGAGAACGGTCGGGCCATCGGTGCAGCCCAGCAAATTAGGAACAGAGTGGCCGTAAATATCGGCATCGACGATGCCGACTTTAAGCCCCTTGTGCACCAGCGCCGCGGCGAGATTTACCGTCATCGAGGACTTGCCGACGCCGCCCTTGCCAGAAGCCACCGCAAAGACACGCGTGGTGGATTCTGGCTTGGCAAACGGGATTTCCGGCTCAGCTTGGCCGCCACGAAGCTTCTTTTTCAGCTCGCGGCGCTGCTCATCACTCATGGCTTCCATCGTCACGGTGACGTTTCCTACGCCCTCAATATCCTCTACTGCTGCGCGAGTATTGGACTCGATGGTGGACTTCATGGGGCAGCCAGCGATGGTGAGGTAAATTTCTACGGCTACATCGTTTCCGGTGACAGAAACTGATTTCACCATGTTGAGCTCGGTGATGGGACGCCCGATTTCGGGATCTTCAACGCGGGAAAGTGCCTCGCGTACGGCGGATTCAGTAATAACGCTAGACATAACCCTTGCCATCTTAGTCGGGCCGCAACAGGAGGTAAACACGCCCTCGGTGTAGAATCATCTAGACGCTCGATCGCCGCCAATCTGAAGGAGAATAGTATCGCCATGCGCAGCTGTGCCCGCCCTGCCCACGCCATTGCTGGCGTGGTGCTCTCTGCCATGCTGCTTACCGGCTGCTCCTCCCAGTTTGATGGAGATCCTTATGCGGATAATGCTAAGCGTGCCCCCGTTGGCATCATGGTAGATGCTAGTGAGACCGACCAAGTAGTGCTGGCGGAGATCTTTCGCCAAGAGCTGATCAGACAGGGGCGTGAGGCCTCCCTTGTTAGGGAGGATATTTTCCAAGAGTCTAGGTCCGGTCGCTATTTGAACCCCAATGGTAATTTTTATGTCGGGTGCACGGGGGCTTTTCTCAGCGTTCTCAATCCCGGTGAGGCGCGGGAAATATCCAAGGACTATAGAAAAGCTCAGCACTCCTCCCAACCAGGCGGTGAGGACTACCTAGCGCGTACTCACATCGCTTTAATGTCTGCACTTCCAGGCGACCTAGGCGCGGTGGAACCATCCAGCGCCACTGGCTGTGAGGACGCGGAGCCAAAGCTCCCCGAGAATTTTGTGGCGCTCTACCAGGATGATCTCTTGGACCGCGAGGAACGCCAATCTATAGCTTCATTGACGAAGTTCATCACGCGAAAAGACATCTCTGAATTGGCGCAAGAGGCAGAGCAAAAAGGCGACGTGGCAAAAGTGGTTCGCACGTGGCTGCACGGCTCCGGCACGAAAATGCTCGATGAGGAAGGCGACTCAGATTCTTCCGGTGGGTCTGATCTCACCGGAGGCTCCAAATAGTTTTTCTTTGGCGGGTAGGCGAAAGTTTCCAGGCGTCGACAACTCGGAAACCACCAAGTCAAGTAAAACCAACGGGCCCGACAGCTCGTGGTTATCTGAACGGCGCCCAAAGCCTTCGAGCTTGACGTAGATGCCAATTCCCGAACAATTCAGCAGGTCCGATCAACGGTGCTGTTGCGAACGCGGTCGGCCATAGCACAGCAATACCCTCACTCCCTCCCTTCGCGCTCACCGGTAACGCACCTTTCTCGCAGCGGTCACTCCCCGTGAGCGCGAAAGGAGTGAAGTGTGCGCTAAGTACGTGAGAGGCAAGGAGAGTCGAGTCAGAAGAGAGTTCTAGTTGAGAAGCGAGCCGAGTCCGTAGTTCCTGAGGAACGTTGGTCCGCATGAGTAAACCCCAGTGAGGAGTCCTCACTGGGGTTTAAACAATTCGAAGAGCTCTAGATGTCAAAAGCTTCTTCCAGCAGGTTCTTCTGCTCAATCTGGTGCACCTTGGCATTGCCGGTAGCAGTCGAGGACTGGGCACGGCGGGAAACGCGAACCATTTCAGGCATATCTGGGATCAGGGTGCGCAGGTGCTCATTGTAGAACGGCCATGGACCCTGGTTGGCCGGCTCGTCCTGTACGAAGCGAATCTGGGTGGCATTCGGGTAAGCCTCAAATGCCTCGCGCAGGCGGTTGAACGGAATCGGGTGGAGCATCTCCACGCGGACGATGGCGATGTCATCGCGGCCGTCGGCCTCGCGCTTCTTCTCCAGATCCCAGTACAGCTTGCCGGAGACCAGCATGATGGTCTTGACCTTGTCGGTATCGCCGACTTTCTTGCCGTCAACGTCAACGTAGTTCGGATCGTTGATAACGGACTGGAAGCGCTTGACCTCGGTGAAGTCTTCCACAGCGGAGGTGGCCGCCTTGTTGCGCAGCATGGACTTCGGGGTGAAGACGACCAATGGACGCTTCATCTCACCAAGTGCCTGGCGGCGCAGCAGGTGGAAGTGGTTAGCCGGGGTGGAAGGCTGAGCCACGGTCATCGAGCCCTCAGCGCACAGCTGGAGGTAGCGCTCAATGCGGGCGGAGGAGTGGTCCGGACCCTGGCCCTCGTAGCCGTGCGGCAGCAGGAGTACCAGGCTGGACAGCTGGCCCCACTTGGCCTCACCGGAGGAGATGTACTCATCGATAATGGTCTGGGCGCCGTTGGCGAAGTCACCGAACTGTGCCTCCCACGCCACGAGGGCGTCTGGGTTGCCCACGGTGTAGCCGTATTCGAAGCCCATGCCAGCGTACTCGGTCAGCGCGGAGTTGTAGACCATGAACTTGCCGCCATTGCCCTTGGAGGTGGCGATGGCGTGCATCGGGTTGTACTCATTGCCGTTGCGTGGGTCGAATGTAACGGCGTGGCGCTGGGTGAAGGTACCGCGGCGGGAATCTTCACCAGCCAGGCGGACGACCTTGCCCTCGCCGGCCAGGGAACCGAAGGCGATGAGTTCGCCCCAACCCCAGTCGATGCCGCCCTCGCGGGAAGACTTCTCGCGATCCTTGGCTACCTTGCCCACGCGCTTGTGGTACTCGAAGTCCTCTGGTGGGTTGCCATAGGCGGCACCCAGCTCGGCGAGTTCCTCGGCGGTGATGGAGGTATCCAGGCCGCGGGTGAGCTCCTGGGAGGAGGTGATGCCAGTCTGCTCCTTCGGGCGAGCCTTGCCAGCTTCCTTGTGCTCAGCAAAGACGGACTCCATCTGATCATGGAAGTCGCGTGCGGCTGCTTCGGCGTCTTCGGCGGAGAGGTCACCACGGCCGATGAGGTCGTTGGTGTAGCGCTCGCGCACTGCCTTGTGCTCGTCGATGACAGAGTAAAGCTCTGGCTGGGTCATGGATGGGTCATCGGCCTCGTTGTGACCGCGCAGGCGGTAGACCATGAGGTCGATGAAGACATCCTTGCCAAACTGGCGGCGGTACTCGGCAGCCATCTGGCCCACCCAGACAACTGCTTCTGGGTCGTCGCCATTGACGTGGAAGACCGGGCAGTCGAAGCCCTTGGCCAAGTCGGTGGCGTAGTGGGTGGAACGGCCGGAATCCGGGGTAGTGGTGAAGCCCACCTGGTTATTGACCACGATGTGGACGGTGCCGCCGTTGGTATAACCGCGCAGCTGGGACAGGTTGATGGTCTCCTGGACAATGCCCAGGCCGGTGAAGGATGCATCGCCGTGGAGCATGACCGGAACAACGGTGTGGCCCTCTGGGCCCTTGTCCAAAATGTCCTGCTTAGCGCGCGCGGTGCCTTCCATGACTGGGTCCACGGCCTCGAGGTGGGACGGGTTGGCAGCAAGGGTGACCTTGATTTCGCCATCGCCGAACATCTGGAGGTGGTGGCCCTCAGAACCCAAGTGGTACTTAACGTCACCGGAGCCGCCGAGCTGGCCGCCCTTGTAGTTGCCGTCGAACTCGCCGAAGATATCGGCCAGCGGCTTGCCCACGATATTGAAGAGAACGTTCAGGCGGCCGCGGTGCGGCATACCGATGACGACCTCGTCCAAATCCTGGCCAGCGGCAGTATCGATGATGGAATCCAGCAACGGAATGAGGGTCTCAGCGCCCTCGAGGGAGAAGCGCTTCTGGCCCACGTACTTGGTCTGCAAGAAGTTCTCGAATGCCTCGGCGGCATTAACCTTCTGCAGGATGTACTTCTGCTCCGCGTTGGTGGGCTTCGGCATGCCAGCCTCGAGGCGGTCCTGCAGCCAGCTGCGCTCATCGCGGTCCAAGATGTGGGTGTACTCGGAGCCGACCTTCAAGGTATAGGCGGCGCGCAGGCGAGACAGCACCTCGCGCAGAGTCATCTGCTCCTTGCCGCCAAAGCCACCGACGTTGAAGGTGCGGTCCAGATCCCAAATGGTCAGGCCGTGGGTCGCGATATCGAGGTCGCGGTGATCCGGGTTAGGCAGTCCCGGCTGTACCCAACCCAGCGGGTTGGTATCGGCAAGCAGGTGGCCGCGGGAGCGGTAGGACTCGATGAGCTGCATGACGCGGGTGTTCTTGTCCACGCCGGAGTTTGGCACGTCCTGTGCCCAACGGAATGGCTCATAAGGCACGCCCATGGAGGAGAAGAGGTCGTCCCAGAACGCGCCGTCGACAAGCAGCTGGCCAATGGTGCGCAAAAATTCGCCGGACTCTGCACCCTGGATAACGCGGTGGTCATAGGTGGAGGTCAAGGTAACCAGGCGGCCTACACCTAGGTCAGCCAAGCGATCTGCGGAAGCACCGGCGAACTCGGCCGGATAATCCATAGAGCCCACGCCGATGATGGAGCCTGCGCCCTTAGTCAGGCGGGCGATGGAGTGGCGGGTGCCGATGCCGCCCGGGTTGGTGAGGTTAATGGTCACACCAGAGAAGTCATCCATGGTGAGCTTGTTCTTGCGAGAACGAGTAACAATGTCCTCATATGCCGCAACAAACTCGGAGAAGGACTTGGTCTCGCACTCCTTGATGGCAGCGACGACCAAAGCGCGGGAGCCATCCTTCTGCGGCAGGTCAATGGCCAGGCCTAGGTTAATGTGCTCCGGCTGGATGACATAAGGCTTGCCGTCCTTGAGCTCGTAGCGCACGTTCATATCTGGGTGCAGCTGCACGGCCTTGACCATGGCGTAGCCGATGATGTGGGTAAAGGAGATCTTGCCACCGCGGGTGCGCTTGAGGTGGTCATTGATCATGGAACGGTTTTCCCACATGAGCTTGACCGGCATATCGCGCACGGTGGTAGCGGTAGGAATTTCCAGGGATTCTTCCATGTTCTTAGCAATGGCCTTGAACATGCCCTTGAGCTGGCGCTCTTCGCCGCCCTTGTAGTCCGCAATATGGTCCAGCGGGGACTCAGACTTCTTTACGGACTGCTGTGCCTTAGCGGACTTCTCCTGTGCCTTGGACACGGACTTATCCACGTTGGTTTCGCGGACCTCCTGCTTGCGGGCGGTAGTAGTACCCTCAGTCTTCTTCGCGGCTGGCTTAGACGGCTTCGCGGCCTCCTTGGCTGGGGCCTTGGACTTAGGCGCGCCGTTTGCCTCGAAGTAGTCGCGCCACTCCTTATCTACGGAGCTCGGGTCCTTGGAGTACTGCTGGAACTGCTCGTCTATCAGCCACGCATTGGGGCCGAAGATATTCGATGTGCTCACGGCAGGTATTCGCCTCATTTCTCTGCTTTAAAATGGTCGTTTATTCGGCTTTAGTGCGGCCTTTGTACGAGCGCATACGTCACCCGCCAAAGAGTCTGCCTACATGATACGGGGCATACCCCTAAACTCACTATGTTAGGGGTATCAATAGCCCCACTTTCCGGTTTCTGGCTACCCCTAGCCTTAGGTAAGGGGGGAAAGCTGCTCGCCGGCGTGCTCGATGACCTGCTTGGCCAGCTTGCGATTGGCGGTGGTGCCTAATACCGCGCCAATGCCCATGGGCATCAGTTTGCTTACCCACGCCCACTTGAGGCGTTTGGTGACTTGTTTGGTAAAAAGCTTGGTCAGGCGGCCGTTGATGCCAGATAGAGTGGGGCCGGAGAATCGGGACAGGCTAGCGGCCGAGCGCATACCAGCAACGCTATTGAGGTCCCCGACAAAGGTATCGACCAAAGCGGACCCCTTCGAGCCGGTGAGCACGACGAGTACAAGGGCGCGGCGGCGCTCGGGGGACTTGATGTCATCGCCACGCAGGTAGGCAGAAGCCAAGATGTACCAAGCTGCGGCCTCTAAGAAAACCACGGACTCGCCTGCGATGGTGGCAGCGCCGGTTACCAAACCAATACCCGGGATGGCGGCGGATGCACCTGCGGCCGCACCGGTACCGGAGGTGATATTAAGGAAGTGCTTGTCAATGAGCTCCTGCAGCTTCTGTGGGCTTGCGCCCTTATTGCGCTTTTTCAGGCTCTCGACATACTTGATGATGACGCCAGATTGTATCGATACCGCGCGGTCCAAAGAGTTGAGCAGGGCAGAGGTAAAGCGGTTGCTGTCCTCCGGATCGATGTCATAGGTATCGACGGTATCCACCTCGGTGGAGTTGTCCTTTTTATCTTTAGTGAATAAACCCATGTGTCCTTCTCTTTCGCTAAAACTTATCCGTGCCCAGCATAGTAAAGGCTGTATTAATGTGCCGCCGCGCCGCAATCAGATCGCCCTGGGCGTGCAGGCCACCTAAGCTAGTGGACATGGTTAGGCCGCACGAGAATTACCGCGATTCCGGGGATGTCTTCCCGGAGGAGTCCTCCGCGGCGGCGCGACTGAAGGCGGAGCAGGCGCACGAACGCGCTCGCCGCGCCTACGAGGAAGCTCGAAACGCCCTGGCAGATGAGCTGACGGTGCGCACCACCTCTGGTTGGGTGCGCGGTGTTATTGAAGAGGACCTGCGCCCCGATCGCCCCATTAGCGCCGGGCCGGTGTTGACGTGGCGCGGTATCCCGTTTGGAGATACCACCGCTGGGGACAATCGCTTCCGCGCCCCGCAGCCCGCGCCGGCGTGGGAGGGCGTGCGCGATTGCAGTCAGTTCGGCCCGCCGGCCCCGCAGCCCACGTACTCCTGGACCGACCGCATTATCGGCTCCGAGGACTGCCTGTACCTCGACATCGTGCGCCCGCGCACCGAGGAGAAGCTTCCTGTGGTGGTCTATTTACATGGCGGCAGCTTCATTATGGGTTCGTCTCATATGCTCATGCTTCGTGGTTTCGAGCTAGCCACCCGCATGGACGTGGTCTACGTATCCATCAATTTCCGCCTTAACTCTTTGGGTTATTTGGACCTGCGCAGCCTAGGCGGCGACTGCAGTGCCAACCCGGCGGTGGCTGACCAGAACTTGGCATTGCAGTGGGTGCGCGATAATATCGCCGCCTTTGGCGGTGACCCTGACTCTGTCACCCTCATGGGCGAGTCTGCCGGCGGTGCGGCCGTATTGACCTTGATGACGAGCCCGCCCGCGGAGGGCCTATTCCATCGCGCCATCGCCCAGTCCCCGCCGATCGCCATGATTCACTCCCGGGCTCAATCCACCTTGTGGGCGCGCGAGCTGGTTCACCGGTTGGCCTTGCCGCGCCGCACCTCGGTAGAGGATCTGCGGCAGGAAAACTTTGCTGATTTGGTGCGCTCCGGCCAGTCCATGATGTGGCGGGCTGGAGAGCTCATTCACCTTAATTCTTGCTATGCGCCCACGGTGGATGAGGAGCTTATTCCAGAACACCCCATTGCCGCCTTTGAAAACGGCCACCAGCATCAAGTTCCGCTGCTCATCGGCACGAACTCGGACGAGGCTAGCTTTGGCAAATTCCTCTTCCAGCGCCAAAGCTCCCGTGAGCGCGCCGCCCTGCGCCTATTGGCCTCCTTCGATCCCCAGCATGCCCCTGAGGTGGTTGCCGCTTATGACGGCGCAGTGGCCCGCGAAGACTTTGCGCACCTGCTTGCCGACGCCCTCTTTTGGGCACCCTCCACCCGCATCGCCGCCGCCCACGCGCAGGTGGCACCAACGTGGATGTACCGCTTCGACTTCGCCTCTGCCGTACTCAAGTGGTTGGGCCTAGGGGCCATGCACTCGATGGAGCTGGGCAACGTCTTTGGTGACCCACATTCTTCGCGCGCGTCCTTCCTTACTAATTGGGGCTCGCGCGCGGAGATGGAAGAACTTACCGCCACCATGCAGCAGCATTGGTCCGCCTTTATCCACGGTGGCCGTCCGAAGATGAGCTGGCCGCGCTACGGGCTCAAGCAGCGGGCCACCATGATCTTTGATGCCGAGGCCTATATTGAAAACGCCCCGCACGAGCTCAAGCGCCAGGCGTGGGAGGGATACCACATGTTGGAGTGGGGAAGTGGGCGTCCAGAGCTGGTGAAATCTTTGGGCTTCCAACCATCCGGGTGGGAATGAAGGTAGACTCCACAGTGACCACGGGCGGCGTCTTGCTAGCCGTGGGGACCTCTGCTTCCGAAGGATGGATTTTAAACCACCATGAGCTTTTTCGAAGATATTGCTTCTGCATTGGATGCCGAGGGCATCGAGTCCCGCGTCAATGATGACGTCATGTTCGTTCCAATCACCTCTGATCTGGAAATCCAATTTATTGAAATCGATCCGCTCCTGCCTGCAGCAAATGTCTATATCGCTGCGGCAGACGTTGATGAAGACGATGAGGAATTTGAGGCAGTCTTGGTCTCCGTCGCCTTCTCTGTAGATGACGCCGTGGAGGCGGTTTCTCGCCACATCGCTACCGACCAAGTGGTCACCGTCCTGCGCGACCTGCTGGAGGGCACCGATGAACGCATTGCGGAACTAGAATTTTCCCAAGATGAGCTCAACCCACACCTTGTCGTGGCTGAAGTAGCCAATGACTCGGAGCTGCGCGTGCTTGTGGAAACCATAGACGGTGTCCCTTCTGCCATCGTCCGCTTCCTCGCTTTCGACTTCGACGAAGACGATCTAGATGACATGGAAGATGAGGCCGTCACCCTCGCCTGGGAAGTTGATGAAGAGGATGAGGATCTCGATGAGGCCGACCGCCTCGCCCTCTTTGATAACGCCGACTTTGATGATGTCCCCATCGTGGAGGTTCCTGCCGAGGCCCTCGAGCTTGGTACCTACACCGATTTCGATCGCCTCTTCGACGTCCTGGGGCTTGTTTCTGAGCAAGCTTTGGACTGGGAAGCGCAGCTCGTATCCTTCGATGACGAAGACTATGAAGAACCGGACGTCTACGACATCTTCGGTGAGGATGACGGGGACGAAGAGGAGGACTACTTCGACACCGATGATGCCGACGTGGACGATGAATCCGAGGCCGAAGCAGCTGAAGATAAGTAAACCCTACCTCCCATAGCCCAGCTCACCGCCTTCTTGCGGTGGGGCTGGGCCTTTCTCTTTTTCAAAGCATCATTGCAGGTAGGGGTATAGATTATATATTCCTTATTGTCTTGCTACTTTCACGCGCCGGCAACTAGGCTTTAGAAGGTTCCCGGCCTGGGACTGAAAATCCGCCCCAGGCCAAACCTTATGAGGAGTAGAAAACCATGGCAGTGAACCGCGATACTACGTGGCGATACGTTCTTGTCGTTGTTGCCGTAGCACTCTCGCTTGCCGCGTGGTTTTGCACCGTGCTTGGCGTGTACTCCACGGTGAGCGTGACTTTTGAGTCTTATCTGACCGCCAGCGTCTGGGTGCTGCTCTTGGTGGCTGCGGTGCTGTTATACACCTCGCAGTATGGGTTGGTGCCCAATTGCATCCTCTTGTATCCCATCTTCGGTGCCTCGATAAATTTATTGCTGGGCTCGTTGACGGTGCGCTCGCAAGCCCCGTTGTTCTTCGATGCCGTGGGCACCTCCATCGTGGCAATCATCGCCGGTCCTGTGCTGGGTATGGCCACGGGCTTGACCACCACGGTGTTGGGAGGAGTGTACTTTGCCTATGATCTCGCCTTTGCTCCTGTGGGCATCTTTATCGGCGCCGCCGTGGGTTTGATGGCCCGCCGCGGGGTATTTAATAGGCTCTCGTCGATCATTTTTTCCGGCCTCGGTATGGGCATCGGCTCCGGCGTGATGAGCGTATATGTCCTGATCTTTTCGTTCAGCGGGCGTCCACGCCAGGAACCGCAAAACCTTACCAAGTTCTATGAGCTGATCTTTCAAGATGAGCGCCTGGCCATCATCCTGCAAGGCCTTACCTCTGACATCTTGGACAAGGTCTTTACCGTTCTCATCGCCTGC
This sequence comes from Corynebacterium sp. KPL2825, assembly GCF_037908445.1. Taxonomy (NCBI): domain Bacteria; kingdom Bacillati; phylum Actinomycetota; class Actinomycetes; order Mycobacteriales; family Corynebacteriaceae; genus Corynebacterium; species Corynebacterium sp. KPL2825. Next base: position 63,327 of record NZ_JBBMGI010000009.1, read on the forward strand.
TTGGTTTTGCGTTTTATGCCCAAGGCAATCGCTCGACACTACACGGTGACCTTTAACCGCGAAGTATTGAAAAAGATCCTGCACGCGCCTGACCCGCATGCAGCACCGGATGTGCCGGGGCAGCAGACAAAACAGCTCGTGACCGCTTAGGCGGCTTGGGTTAAGCCGGCGAATAACGACTCGGGGGAGCGGACGGGTTGAAAAGAGCTATCCACGAGCCATACATAGGTGGCATTGGGGCCGCGAGAGACCTCGTGGACGGCATCAACCATCTCCGCCGGCACAAGCGTGCGTACCCAGCCTTCGGCCACGGCAGGTTCCACCGTTTGGCCAAAGTTCTCGGTTATGCGGATGGTGATGAGGTATGCGGGAATGCGGTCTTGCCCAAAGCCGCGCACTCGGGCCTTTACGCGTGAACCCACGCGGTGGCGGGTAATGCTCATGCAGTAGTCTCCGCCCGGTCCACCCGCGGCCGTCGGCAGCTGCTTGAGTGGTGGGCGCCAGGTGGGAGTAGGGCGGGCCAGGGAACGTGGGTGGTGCAGGATAGCGGTAATGGACTCGATGGTGTCGTATTCGTGGTAGAGCAAATCTGCGGCAATCTCGCTGGCGGAACGTGGGAGGAACATCGGGGTGGACTGGGGAAAGTTCTTTTCTGCGTTGTACATGGCCATCACATTAGAACCCTGCGCGGACACTCGCCCACGCTAGTAGAACACCTGTACGAACAGAGATTGAAAATGGCTTTCCTGTAACTGAAGGATTAGAGTTGCAGCCGATATGATGAATACGCCAAGTGGGGAAATAAGCCCAGAACAAAAGCCGCAAATTCCACGCGAGATCTGGGTTATGGTCACCGCCGCATTCATCATCGCGCTGGGATACGGTCTCATCGCTCCGCTCTTGCCGCAGTTTGTGGTGAGCTTCGATGTCTCCATGGCCGCCGCGGGCCTGGTGGTTTCCATCTTCGCTGCCTCGCGCCTGCTTTTCGCGCCGATGTCCGGTTCATTGGTGGATCGCGTAGGCTCACGCCGCGTCTACCTCATTGGCCTCATGACCGTCGCGGTAACCACCGGACTCGTCTCCATTGCCCAAAGCTACTGGCACATCGTGGCCCTGCGAGCCCTAGCCGGCATTGGCTCGACCATGTTCACGGTCTCGGCCATGGGCCTTATTGTGCGCATGTCCCCCCCGTCGATTCGCGGCAAGTGTTCTGCCACCTATGCCACGGCCTTCCTGCTAGGTAATGTTGCTGGCCCGGTTCTTGGGGCCAGCCTGTCCTTCCTGGGCTTTCGTTGGCCATTTTTCATCTACGGTGTGGGTGTCGCACTCGCCGCATTCGTTGTCTGGTGGCAAATGCCCCGCGTCAACCACAAGCAGGCTAACAAGGATGAACTGCCGCCCATGCGCCTGCAGGAAGCCTGGGGTGACACCGCCTATCGTGCGGTCTTAACTTCCAACTTCGCGCACAGCTGGATCAACATGGGCGTGCGGGTGTCCGTCCTTCCTCTATTTGCCGCCTCTATCTTCCACAATGGCGCCGCGGCATCCGGCCTTGCACTCGCGGTCTTTGCTGCTGGGAACACCATCGTCTTGCAATTTTCGGGCAGGTGGTCCGATATCCACGGCCGCAAGCCACTCATCCTTATCGGCCTGGTCGGTTCCGCCATTTTCATGGTTCTCATGGGCATGGCTACCAGTGTCTGGTTCCTCCTGCTCGTGTCCGCCTTCGCCGGCGCATCTTCCGGGCTCATTAACCCCTCCCAGCAGGCCGCGGTGGGAGACATCGTGGGCAATGAGCGCTCCGGCGGCAAGGTGCTATCCACCTTCCAGATGGCCGGAGACTTCGGCCAAATCTTAGGCCCCATGCTCATTGGCCTGCTTGCCGACGCCTCCGGCTTCCCCCTCGCCTTCACCGTCTGCGGCGCCATGGCCTTCATCGGCATCATTGCCTGGGCATTCGGCCGCGACCCGCACGCTGAGGTGGGGAATAAGCCGAAGCGGGTGCCGCAGGAGAACTAAGCATTTGGAGTTGGGCTAGAAAAGTTCAGCCAATTGGGAGACGCATAGATAAACGAAGGCGACGGAGATAATCGCCATCAAGGTGTTGACGAACCAGCCATTTCTCCATTTCTTTGGCGTGTGTCTGGTATTCAGCAATACCAGGAGGGTCAGGCCTAAAAAGGGCATGAAAAGTGAGCCGAGGACTCCATAAGCGATGATGAGCCCAGTTGGCTTTCCAAGGAGAAGCAACAACATTGGTGGAAAGGTTAGCCAGATGAGATAAGCGCGGTAATACTTTCCACCGGTACTTGTCCTCGGATCGCCTTGCGGAATCTTTTTGAGGTGGCCAATATAGTCGGCGAACATGAGGGAAACGCCGTTCCAAACACCAAGGCAAGAGGAGAATGCGGCAGAGAAAAATCCGATGATGAACATTTTGGAGATGAAGGTTCCGTAGCGGTCCTCAAGTACATCCGCCATATCAACGAGGCCCTGATCGTTATCGGATACGGCGACGTTGGCGCTGTAAAGAAGCTCGGCGCCCAGCACGAGTGTAGCCAGAACGAAGATTCCGGTGACTGCGTAAGCTACCGCATTGTCCATACGCATAACCTTCATCCATTTCGGCGTGTACCATTCCTTTTCCCGCAGCCAGTAGCCGTAGGCAGCTAGAGTAATAGTCCCGCCCACTCCGCCAGCGATGGATAGTACATAGACAAAGGATCCATCCGGAATTTGTGGCACTAAGCCACCGATGATTTCGGGAAGGTTAGGGGCAGTAATGGCGGCGATGCCGACTACAGTGACAAACATAATCCCGACCAAGATGGCTGAAAGTTTTTCAAAAAGCTGATATTGGCCAAGCCAAGTCAGGACAAAACAGGAAATGCCGGTGATAATTGCCCACATTTCGAGACTGGTGTTCGGGAAAAGAGCGCTGAGGGCCAGTCCAGTGCCGGACATCGCGGCGGCGCCGTATACGAGTCCCCAGATAACGATATAAGGGGCAAAGTACCAAGCAGTCCAACGCCCTAGCTCACGCCAACCATGGAACATCGTGTTTCCGGTGGCAAGGCTATACCGTCCGACACCTTCGACCAATACAATCTTCATAATCGTACCGATGATGACCGCCCAAAGGAGCGCGTAGCCATAGCGCTGGCCGGCGATCATGGTGGCCACTAGGTCGGCAGCACCGACACCTGTCGCTGCGGCCACTAATCCTGGACCGACTAAAGCCCATTTCACTCTGGCCTGGTCTGTCGTTGCGGCGTCGTGCCTGCTGCCTGCAGGTCGGGCAGAATTTGATTCGCGGGAATGACTCATGGCGCCCTCTCGATTAGTTGTGTTTCTAATCACTATAGGGAGGGTGGTGCTTTTCTATCAGGAAAACGCAGATTTCAGTTTTCGATCGGCCGTCTATGCCACCGTTCTTCCGGCAGCGTAGAGCGCCTTGGGCATTGCTCGCTGGAGCTTCCATTCGAATTGGATCGGCTTTTCTCCATGGTGTGACACATAATCCACAGCGCCTAAATAGGTATAGGCGCTCGCTGTACCAACTTCGTTTTTCTTATTAAAGCGCGAGGCTATGAGAATCTTGCCATCACGATTCTGATGGCCGATGTAGCGTTTTGCCGCCTTCGACTTCAGCGTCGTTGTTGATTGAGATTCCCAGTGCAATAGATCGGGTGAAATTGGATAGTCTCGGTAATTCGTAGAGGCACTTAGTTGTTCGTCTTTTTGAAACGTCACCAAGAACAGGTCCGTATTGATATCCGGGAAGTATTTCACGCCCTCGCGGGGAAGGTTTACAAGTTGTGCAAGGCTCCCAGTCTCCAAAGCACCAATTAGTTCGGCCAATGAATAATCCGCGTGCGTTTCCAACACAGAAGTCTCGCTATGCTGCGGAATGATTCGAGAAGAGTCACTGCACAGTTGCATAACCTGTTGCAATTCCCAAGCGACCTGCGGGTGCTGGCGCAAAATTGACAGAGCCTTGTCATAGGAACCGGGATGCGGAGAATTTGAGTTCGCCCAGAACCCGAGGACGAGCATTCGGGTGAAGGCTTGATCGGATTGAGCCATGTCGGCGTAGTGGAGATCTGGGGTGGAAAGGATGCGCAGATAGGCGTCGACTCGGTGCGGATCGTTGACGTGCAGGAAAACCCGAATCCGATTGAGCAGAAATGTTTCAGTCTCATTGGTGTTCTGCTGAATAAGGCCTTCTTCACGAAGAAGCCGCGTCCACGAATACTTTGAGGGGCGGTAGATATCTTCTAGCTGGAGATTTGATTCCTCAAGGAACTCTTTAAGATCTGTAGTTCGAATTTCAGAAAGTAATGCACGTACTTTGCGTAGTGAATTTCGTGAGATCTTCTTGACATTGCGAAGAACCTGCTCGGTTGTCGTTTGGTCTAGCTGAATATGTGACCCCGGCGGAGTTGTGGGAAATCCCTGTTCAATCTCTTCGGTCAAGCGCTTGCCCCGTTTCCGAGTTAGGGCACGGAACTTGCGCTCGAAATCAAAATCCGCATGCTGTTGGCCAATGAAATCGAAAATGACGCAGGAGTCTTTACCTGGAGATAGACGGAGACCGCGACCTAGTTGTTGCAGAAAGACCACGGGGCTTTGCGTCGGGCGGAGCAAAAGTAAGGTGTTAACAGCAGGAATGTCTACGCCCTCGTTAAATATATCTACAGAAAACAGAACTTTGACCTCACCCGTCTCCAGATCTCTAATGGCCTGGGCCCGCTCGGCGGCAGAGAGTTCGTTCGTTACAGCGCGCGCTGGGATTCCAAATTGTTGGAATTGCGTTGCCATATATTTTGCGTGAGCGATAGTGACGCAAAATCCGATCGCTTTCATCTCCGAGAGATCGAAAATGCGCCGGTTCAGCTCGTTAATAATGAAGCGGGTGCGCTTTTCTCCTGCTTTGATGTAGAACTCGGAGAGCTCTCTGGAGTTATAGTTTTTCTTGCCTCGGATCCAGGTCAACGAAGAAAGGTCCGTCCCATCAGCGATCCCGTAGTAATGCATGGGAACTAACAGCTGCAAACGCAAAGCATCCCACAAACGCAGTTCATGGGCTACGCGATAGTCAAAGTACTTCTGAATGTTTTCGCCATCACCACGTTCCGGCGTAGCTGTTAAGCCTAAGAGCTCTCGTGGTTGGAAGTGGTCTAAAAGCGTGTTATAGGTCGGAGCTTGTGCGTGATGAAACTCGTCGATTATTACGACATCAAAGCGTTTGGGATCTAGCTGTTCTAGACGGGAAGCACGTAGGGATTGCACGCTGGCAAAGACAAAATCCCAACGGTGCGGCTCGGCGCCGTCGACAAGCAGCTCGCCAAAGTCTGCGTCTTTGAGAACTTCTCGGAATGTCCGTCGGGCTTGGTGAAGAATTTCCTTCCGGTGAGCCACGAAGAGCAATCGGGGACGTCGCTTCCATTGTTCGCAAAGATTTCGATAATCTAGTGCAGCAACTACGGTCTTTCCAGTTCCTGTCGCAGCTACCAGAAGGTTTCGATGTCGATCCTTTATCTCCCGCTCTGACCGCAAAGCCTCGAGCATCTCTTCTTGGTATGGGTAAGGCGTTACCTCTAGGCCAGAAAGCTCCAATTGGCGAAGTGCTCCGGACGATTCACCGCCTTTGGCTATGCGTAGAGACCGCTCGAGACGCTCCATGTCACTATTTGGGACGAAGGTTTTAAAGTGGCTGTCGTGCCAGTAACTATCGAAAGTCTTGATGAACTTATCAATCACTTCCGGTGTTGCGGTGTTAGAGCCGCGGACATTCCATTCCCAACCATCGACAAGAGCGGACCTTGACAGGTTAGAACTACCAATAAATGCAGTGTCGAAACCGGATTTTCGTCGGAACAGCCAAGCTTTGGCATGAAGGCGAGTGGATTTGTGTTCATAGCAAATTTTCACGTCTGCCTGATACTTCTCGACCAATCGCTTGAGCGCTGCTGCGTCAGACGCACCGCAGTACGTAGAAGTAAGAAGACGGAATGGGATTTTGTTATCGCGAAGATACTCCAGCTGTCTATCGAGGACGCTAATGCCGGAATTCTTGATGAAAGCGCACAGCAGGTCTACCGAATCGGCCGTTTTAATTTCTCTTTCGATCTCGCTGGTTAAACTAGATTCTCCCCGGGCATTGGTAAATAGTGCGCTCTTGGTGAGTGAAACGTCAGGAAGGAGGGGAGGATCCGCTAATCCGGAGTTGTACACAGCATAGAGGAGCTCCTCGGAATCGATTCCTTCATCATCGCCCAGCAGAAGCGCAATGGTGTTGATGAGGGCAACGCGGTCCTCGGGCGACTTCAAACTACGGAGACGGTGCTCTAAGAGTGAGCCGATGTGTTGAGAAACCGCCGAAGTATAGCGGCCCTGAGCTTCCTGATCGGAGCTTCGCCCGATACCGAATCCTGCAGCAGGATGTTGGTTTAACGTTTCCTCCATTCGTTCGCGAATACGGGACGTAATGGGGGTTTCGTATACACCGAAAGGTAGGGAAGAGTCGGGACTGATGCTCATAATGACCAAATTCTAAAGGCTGGGCATCCTAAATTGGCATAAGAGAGCATTAGTGACTAAGTGTTCTCCCGCTGGTGTTGCGTTTAGCGGAGGATATCCGCCGAATTCTGGCGAAAGGATACTATGAAAGAAAGGAACTTTCGTTCCTTAGATGTGATTAGAAGCTAATGCTTCTACCGCTGGAATATCAGCGGGAGCCCAGTTCAAACTGGCGGCCTCTGCGGGGGTAACCCACTTCGTTTCGTCGTGGTCGGTCAGGCGGAGGTCGCCGTCGACAAGCGTGCAATAGAAAGTCGTTAGCTCAATGGTCGCGAATTCGTACTCGTAAGTTGTTGTCGCGAGCTTCGCTCCCACCTCGGCTTTGAGGTTAAGCTCTTCGTGTATCTCCCGAGCTAGAGCTTGCTGAGGCGTTTCACCAGGCTCAATCTTTCCACCTGGAAATTCCCAGTGGCCTTCTAATGGCTTGCCCGGTTTCTTTCGGCAGGCGAGGAAGCGCTGGCCGTCATGGAAAACGGCGCCGACGACGCGAATGGGTTTAGACATGACTCTATTGTGCCTTGGATCTCGAAAACGTCTAGACAGTGAGCTGTTACTTAGATAACATGTCCCCAATGTTCGCGTAAGGCTGTCACGCGGGCTTGATTTTTGTAGGCAAGCTTGAGGGGACGGTTTTACTGTGACTTCTACCGAATCGGTTTACTCCTCCATCCAGAGCCATGACGGGGAAATCCCGCAGCCTGGGGGACGGTGGAAACTCTTTTTATATAGCGCGATTGGCGCGTTCGTATTCTTCCTGCCGGTGACGTATCAGGATAAGCGCTCCATTCCTTTGGACCACATGGTCACGATGGTGCGTGAGGGGATTCCTGCGGCGGTGCCGTGGATTATCTTTGCCTTGGCCGTGTACGGAACGGTGCGCAGTTTTACTACCGGCGCGTTTAAAGAAAGCGTGCTGCAGGCAGTCTTTGCGGTGCTCAATATTGTGGGTGCGGTGGTTTCGTTCCTGATGGTCATCGACGCACTGCCGTGGGTGCTCGGTGACGAGGACCTGGTGCCATTCTTGTGGAACTCCATTGCCACTCCGGTTGGGCTTATCGTGCCGATTGGCGGTGCTTTCCTCGCGTTTCTCATTGGCTTTGGTTTGCTGGAATTTGTTGGCGTGCTTATGCAGCCCATCATGCGGCCACTGTGGAAGACTCCGGGGCGCTCAGCAATTGACGCGGTGGCCTCGTTTGTAGGCTCGTATTCGCTCGGAATTTTGGTCACGGACCGCGTCTACCAAAAGGGCAGCTATACCGGCCGCGAGGCAGCGATTATTGCCACAGGCTTTTCGACGGTCTCTGCGGCCTTCATGGTCATCGTGGCCAAGCAGCTTGACCTGATGAAGGTCTGGGGCACCTACTTCATTGTCACGCTCATCGTGACCTTTGTGGTTACCGCCATTACCGTGCGGATTCCGCCGCTGCGGACGATTCCGGACGAGTATTTTGCGGATGCGCACCCAGATCCGGAAAAGCCGGTAGAAGGCTCGCGCATCAAAAACGCGTGGCGCGAGGCCATGCTGGCGCTACAGCGCGCGCCGTCGTTGTGGGAATCCATCTGGGAGAACCTGCGCGATGGTGTCCGCATGGCGGCGGCCATTGTGCCTTCCATTATGTCGGTGGGTCTCATTGGCCTGCTGCTGGCGCGTTTTACGCCCATCTTTGAGTGGATTGGTTACCTGTTCTACCCATTCGCTTGGGTAGTGCGGCTGCCGGAGCCGGTACAAGCCGGCAAGGGTGCGGCCATGGGAATTGCGGAGATGTTCCTGCCCGCCACCGCAGTGGCAGGCAGCGACAGCATGGTGCTCAAGTTCGTCATCGGCGTGGTGGCAGTCTCTGCCATTATCTTCTTCTCCGCGCTGGTGCCCTGCATCCTGGCTACCAAGATTCCGGTGAAGCTGAGTCACCTGGTCATCATTTGGTTCGAGCGCGTGGCGCTGACCATTCTTATCGCCACGCCGATTGCTCACCTGCTGTTTTGATTTAAGAGCTAGGCCCCGAGGTGGGCCGTGACGATGTCATCGATAAGCCGCGCCGCCGCTTTGGCGGTGCGGTTATCTATGTCAAAGGTGGGATTGAGCTCGACGACGTCCACCAGGGCCAGCTTGCCCGTCCGCGCGATTGCTACGGCCATGGCGCGGATGCGCTCATAGCTCACACCCAGGGAAGCTGGGGCAGATACGCCCGGCGCGGTAGAAGCCGGTAGGACATCGAGGTCGATGGACAAGTGGACCTTGTCCTTGCCCTCGGTAGCCTTGGCGGCTAGCTCAGCGCACTCGGCTGGGGTGAGATTGACTAGTTCCTCGTCCAGGGTGATGGCGACGTTCAGGCTCTCTGCCTCGTCGAAAAGCACAGCGGTGTTATTGGGGCGGGAGATTCCCAACACGGTGTAGTCGAAGTCGTCGGAAAGCTCCGAAATCTGCTTGAACGGGGTGCCGGAGGTGGCTTGGTTCGCGCGGCGCAGATCGAAGTGAGCATCCAGGTTGATGATCTTGGTGGCGCCTACCGCGCGGTAGAGGCCGCGGTGCGAGCCGAAGGCGGTCTCGTGACCGCCGCCCAAAATGATGGGGAGGGTGCCGGCTTCGACGAGTTCCTGCACTTTATCGGAGAGCGCGTCGTGGGAGCCGTCGAGGTCGTCGGCCTGGGTGGTGATCGTGCCGGCGTCGGCAAGCGCATGCTCATGGTGCACCGCCAAGGAGCCAAGCGCGGAACGCAGCGCGGCTGGGCCTGCGGCTGCACCCTGGCGGCCGCCGTTGCGCAGCACGCCCTCATCGGAGGCAAACCCCAGGAGGGTTACTGGGGCGGGGGATTCGGTGGACTGATTGATAACGCTATGCCAACGGGCATGCTCTGGGCCAGGGCCATCGGAGCGGCCGGACCATTCGGGGGCGGGGGTGAAAAGTTCAGCTTTTTCAGTGTTCATGGTTTTCGATGTTAGGCGGAAACGACGAGTTCTTCTGGCTCTTCGGTGGGTTCATTCTCATGTGTTACCTCGTGCCGGTTGGTGAGGAAATAAACCGCCGTCATAATGGCGATGAAGGCCACACCCACAACGAGGGAAATGCGGTATTCCTCTTGCCAGACCATGATGCCGAAGGTCATGAGGATAAATGCGATGGACAGGTACTGACCATAGGGCCAGAAGGGAACTTTGTATTTGAGGTTCGCTACGTCTTGTGTGCTCATTCCGCGTCGGGAGTATAGGTGAGCCAGCAGAATCATGAGCCAGACAAACACGGTGGCAAAGGTAGCTAGCGAGGCGATGACCTCGAAGATATTTTCCGGCAGGAGGGCATTGAGGATAGTGCCAATGATCATGGTGGCGATGAGGATGATGGTGGTCATTACGGGTACGCCACGCACTACCTTGGACATGAACTTAGGGGCGTGCTTTTGGTGGGCAAGGCCGGTGATAACGCGTCCTGCACCGAAGAGGTCGGCGTTGATGGCCGATAAAGCGGCGGTGATGACCACGAAGTTGAGCAAACCTGCAGCCCAGGAAACGCCGAGGGTATTAAAGATTTGGACGAAGGGGGACTGCTCGCCGGTGATGTCGCGCCATGGGGTGATCATGAGAATGACGGCGATGGCAAGCACATAGAAAAGCAGGATGCGCATGGGCACCGTATTGATTGCTTTGGGTACGGATTTTTCTGGGTGCTGGGCGGCGCTGCCGGCCACACCGATGATTTCGGTGCCGCCAAAGGCAAAGAGAACGAGGATGAAAGAAGCGATCATGCCCGTGGGGCCGTTGGGGAAGAAGCCACCGTCGTTGACGAGGTTGACGGGGCCGGTGGTGTGGGCATCAGAAAGCCCAAAGGCTAATACCGCAAGGCCGCCGGCAATCATGGCGAGTACGGCGCCGACCTTGATGATGGTAAAGGCAAATTCTAGTTCACCGAAGGCCTTGACAGTGGCGAGGTTTGCGCCGCCCACGATGAGCAAGGTGGCTGCAACCCAAACCCACTGCGAGACGTCTGGGAACCAAAAGCGCATATAAACGCCGATGGCGGTGAGGTCCGCAAGCGCTACGATGACCATCTCAAAGGCGAACATCCAGCCGGTGATGTAGCCCGCCGATCCGCCCATGAACATGCGGGCGTAGCCGGCGAAGGAGCCGGTGATGGGGTGGCGCACGGCCATTTCACCTAGGGCGCGGAGCATGAAATACACCACCGCGCCGGCGAGGAGATAGACGACGAGGACAGAGGGGCCAGCGGCTTGGATGGCACCGGCTGAACCATAAAACAGTCCGGTGCCGATCGCGGATCCGAGGGCGATGGAGTGCAGGTGCCTGTGTTTAAGGCCGTGTTGGGACATGGCATCTCCTAGCGTATGAAAAGTTTTATGTAGTCTAAGTCTCTATTTGTCCCAGGTGTGTCGTGGAACATATTTATTTGTCTGGAATTTCAGACTTGGTGCCGTGTGCTGCACTGATAAGCGCCACAGTGGTGCTTAAAATTGCCCTCCGTGAGCACCAACAGAGTCCCAGCGGCGCGTCATGCGATGGAGATCCTCAGGCTTTTGTCCACCATCGACGTCCCTATATCCGCCGCCCGCATCCAAGGTGAGCTCAACCTGCCACGCTCGTCTACATACCACCTGCTGGCGGAGATGGTTGATGCTGGTTTTGTAGCCCATTTGCCGGAGCACAAGACGTATGGACTGGGCCTGGCGGCGTATTCCATGGCTTCGGCCTATGTAACGCAGCAGCCCTTGGTGCGCATGGCCACTCGGGATTTGGAACAGTGTGCGGCGCTGGTGGGTGGATCGGGGCACCTGTCACGTATGGCCGGCTCGGAAATCTTGTATTTGCAAGAGGTGCGTGCGGCGGGTGCTACCTCCTTGGTCACTGAGGTGGGTGTGCGCCTGCAGGCACATAAGACGGCGTCTGGGCGCGTGATGCTGGCGCATTTGCCTGAAGCGGAGGTGCGCGCCGCCTTTGATACCGCAGGAGGTAGCGGCTTTGCTGCATTGAAAAAGCGCTTGAGTTTGGTGGCTGCACGCGGGTGGGATCAAGAGATCGAAGAGATTACTCGCGGTCAGGCCTCTGTAGCGGCGCCCATCCTGGACCACTTGGACCGCCCTGCAGCGGCGGTGGCGGTGACGTATCCGGTAGGGACGCCGGATGTGAAGGTGGACGCCGCCATTCGGGCCTTGCTAGAGGTATCGGACAAGGTCGCGGCCAAAATGTACCGCAATCGCAAAAAGTGAGGTAGCATACATTCATCGCGTTAGGCTGTCGCGCGACACATCACAATTGTTGATCCCTTATTTAGAGGAGTATTTGCCATGCCTAACGCCTACCCAACCACCGTGACCGTAAACGTCGGCGCGCTGAGCATCGAGGATGTTGTTGCCGTTGCCCGCTATGGCGCGCAGGTGGAGATTGCGCCTGCAGCCCTAGAAGAGGTAGCCGCTACCCGCGAGCGCGTGGAAGAACTAGCACAAGATCCCACCCCGGTCTATGGCATTTCCACCGGCTTTGGCGCGCTCGCTCGCCGCCATATCCCAGAGGAGATGCGCGCCCAGCTGCAGCTGTCCCTGGTGCGTTCGCACGCTGCGGGTACCGGCCCGGAAGTGGAAGAAGAAGTCATCCGCGCACTGATGCTGCTGCGCCTGTCCACCTTGTGCACTGGCCGCACCGGCGTGCGCCCCGTAGTGGTGGAAACGTATGCCAAGGCCCTTAATGCCGGCATTGTGCCGGTGGTGCGCGAGTATGGCTCGCTGGGCTGTTCCGGCGATTTGGCGCCGCTTGCTCACTGTGCGCTGGCCTTGTTGGGAGAGGGCGAGGTGCGCGTGAACGGCGAGCTGCAGGATGCGGGCGAAGCCTTGGCCGCAGCTGGCATCGAGCCGCTGCAGCTGCGCGAGAAGGAAGGCCTAGCGCTTATCAACGGCACCGATGGCATGCTGGGACAGCTCTGCTTGGCCATCACTGACCTGCGCGCGGCCGCAAAGACCGCCGATATTGCCACCGCCATGACCGTGGAAGGCCTGCTGGGTACCCTCGTGGTCTTCGCGGATGACCTGCAGCAGCTGCGGCCGCATCCGGGCCAGGCCGATGCTGCGGCTAATATCCTCCAGGTGGCCGAAGGCTCTGAGATCTTGGAGGCCGCGCTCGAGGAGTTTAAGAAGAACCAAGTGCAGGATGCCTACTCCGTGCGCTGCGCCCCTCAGGTAGCTGGCGGATTCCGCGATACGTTGACCCACACCGCCCAGGTGGCCGAGCGCGAGCTGGCTGCCGCGGTGGACAACCCGGTGGTGACCAAGGATGGCCGCGTGGTCTCTAACGGCAACTTCCACGGCGCGCCGGTGGCCTATGCGCTTGACTTCCTGGCAATTGTCACCGCGGACTTGGCTTCCATTTCTGAGCGTCGCACCGACCGCTTCCTGGACCCGGCGCGCAACCGCGGGCTGAACGCCTTTCTTGCCGACGACCCCGGTGTTGACTCCGGCCACATGATCGCCCAGTACGCCCAAGCCGGCATCGTGAGCGAAATGAAGCGCCTAGCCAACCCCTCTTCGGCCGATTCCATTCCTTCTTCGGCCATGCAGGAAGACCATGTATCCATGGGCTGGTCCGCCGCCCGCAAGCTACGCAAGGCCGTCGATGGCCTGCAGCGCGTGCTTGCCGTAGAAATCCTCACCGCCGCCCGCGCTATCGACATGCGCGAGGGCACCCCAGCCAAGGGAACCGGCGCGGTCATCGCCAAGCTGCGCGAGACCGTCAAGGGGCCAGGTGTGGACCGCTACCTGTCGCCGGAAATCGAGGAGACCGTGCGCCTGGTTAAGGAGGGTGCGCTTGTCGAAGCCGTTGAGAACGCTACCGGAAAGCTGCGTGATTAATATGGCGACCATTTCTTGGCACCCACAATCTGAGCCCAACCCCTTGCCGTTTTCCCCTTTTAAAGCGAGCACAGTGCCGCGCCCCATTGGCTGGCTTTCCAGCGTGGACGGTGAGGGCCGCGAAAACATCGCGCCTTATAGCCAGTGGCAAAACCTCACTTTCGATCCACCCATGGTGATGTTTTCGGCCAACCAATACCCGGATGGTCGCCGCAAGGACACGGTGCTTAACGCGGAGGAAACCGGCTGGTTTGTGTGGAATATGGCCACCTATGACCTGCGTGAGGAAGTCAATAAATCCGCCCAGGTGCTTGACTATGGCGACAGCGAGTGGGACCGCCTTTCCGTTACTAAGGAGTATGCGGACAATCACCGCATTCCCATGGTGAAAGAATCGCCGGTGAAGTTCGAGTGCCAGTACAAAACCACGCTGCGCGTGCCCGGTAATTCCAAGGTGGGCAGCATCGACCTCGTGGTAGCGGATGTAAAGACCATCCATATCGATGAATCCGTCATCGATGAGGAAGGCAAGCTCGACATCCTCAAGATCAAGCCCATCGCGCGCATGGGCTACTTTGACTACACCGTGGTCACAGAAAAGTTCGAGATGCGCGTGCCTGGTTCCGACGACGCCGCGCGCGCCGGGTTAGAGGGCAGCGCGTAGTGCATCGGCCATGGCCTGTTGGCCCGCGTGGGTGGGGTGCATGGGAAAGGAATTAGTCTCCTGGCCCGTGAAATCCACCCACGGTGAGGGGGAGCAGGCGGTGTGGTCTAAGGCGGCGTCGGCAAGCACGTATATAGCCCCATTGCGCTCGGCGGCCTCGCGCACCGCCTGGTTGATGCGCTCGATGGAGCGTGCCAACCATTCCCGGTCACTGGCCGGGATTTTTTCTATGTAGGGGCAGGTCTCGCCGCGCTTAATTAGCGGAAGATAACCAGTAGCCAGGACTTTCGCGTCAGGGGAGCGGCGGTGGATCTCCTCGTAGACCTTGTCTAGACGGCGGGGTAGATCGCGAATTTCCAGGTCTATCTGCGGGCCGGATTCCGCCTGGCAGATATCATCCGTGGCGCATTGGGTAAGGCGTACGAAGCTGGCGTCATTGCCGCCGATGGAAAGGCTCACCAGGTCGGTGTCCTCTCGCAGGGCGTCGACCTGGGCGGGGTGTTCGCCGGCCGAGGAAAGCACATCGAGGGTGCTAGCGCCCTGGCAGGCTACATTGGTGAGCTCCGCGTCCATTTCCTTGGCTGCAAGCTCGGGGTAGGAATCCTGAGCGCGCACGCAGGTATTGGGCGGATCGAGCGGCAGCGTGGTTGAGCCCATGGCCGCATAGGAATCCCCCAGGGCGACATAGTGGGGTGGCTGCGGCTCCTCGGCGGGGGTGGAACAAGCGGCGAGGAGGGCCACGGAAAGGAAGGGGATGAACCGGCGCATGCAGGCCATCGTAGATCATCCCGCCTGTGTCTCATATACGAGACAGTTAGGGTTCATGTGGCATGGTACACAGAGCTATGTCACAGTACTTTATGACATGTGACGCCGAACAAGTCCTCGGGGACAGCCCCGGGACACCGGCCTAGGGGACTTGGGAGGGCGTCGAAAAAGCACGAAGAAAGGAAGCCATGTCTCAACCACGCGAAGTACGCGCGCCGCGCGGAACCGAACTGTCCGCCAAGTCTTGGCAGACCGAAGCGCCCTTGCGCATGCTCATGAATAACCTCGACCCCGAGGTTGCCGAGCGCCCCGAGGACCTCGTGGTCTACGGCGGCACCGGTCGTGCAGCGCGCAGCTGGGAAGCCTTTGACGCCATCGTAGAATCCCTCAAGGACCTCGAATCCGATGAAACCCTGCTGGTGCAGTCCGGCAAGCCGGTGGGCATCTGGAAGACCAATGAGTGGGCACCGCGCGTGCTTATTGCTAACTCCAACCTGGTGGGAGACTGGGCTAACTGGGAGCACTTCCGCAAGCTCGAGGATGAAGGCCTGATGATGTACGGCCAGATGACGGCCGGCTCCTGGATTTACATCGCTACCCAGGGCATCCTGCAGGGCACCTTCGAGACCTTCGCAGCCGTGGCCAAGAAGCGTTTCAACGGCACCCTGGCCGGCACCTTCACCCTGACCGGCGGCTGCGGCGGCATGGGCGGCGCACAGCCGCTGTCTGTCACCCTTAACGGTGGCGCCTGCCTCATTGTGGACGTTGATGAAACCCGCCTGAAGCGCCGCCAGCACAAGCGCTACCTGGACGAGGTCGTCACCGACCTAGATGAAGCACTCAAGCTGGTTCTTGACGCTAAGGAAAACAAGAAGCCGCTCTCCGTAGGCCTGGTAGGCAACGCCGCCGAGGTATTCCCAGAGGTCCTGCGCCGCCAGCGCGCCGGGGAATTTACCGTCGACATCGTCACCGACCAGACCTCGGCCCACGATCCATTGTCTTACCTGCCCTCTGAAATCACCATGGAGGACTGGCATAACGAGGCCAAGGCAGACCCGACCACCTTTACCAAGAAGGCTCGTGAGTCCATGGCGGCCCAGGTCCAGGCCATGGTCGAATTCCAGGATGAGGGCGCCGAGGTCTTTGACTATGGCAACTCCATTCGCGATGAGGCCCGTAAGGCTGGCTACCAGCGCGCTTTCGAATTCCCAGGCTTCGTCCCGGCTTATATCCGCCCACTCTTCTGCGAGGGCCTAGGACCGTTCCGCTGGGCCGCCCTGTCCGGTGACCCAGAGGACATCAAGGTCACCGACCAAGCGCTCAAGGAGCTCTTCCCGGATAACGAGCACCTGCACAACTGGCTCGATGCCGCTGAGGAGTACGTCGAATTCGAGGGCCTGCCGGCACGCATTTGCTGGCTCGGCTATAACGAGCGCCACAAGGCCGGCCTGCTCTTCAATGACCTGGTGCGCGAGGGCAAGATCAAGGCTCCTATTGTCATCGGCCGCGACCACCTGGACTCCGGCTCCGTGGCCTCCCCGTACCGTGAGACCGAAGCCATGCTCGATGGCACCGATGCCGTGGCCGACTGGCCGCTGCTCAACGCCATGACCGCTGTGTCCTCCGGTGCTACCTGGGTATCTTTGCACCACGGCGGCGGCGTGGGCATGGGCCGTTCCATCCACGCCGGTCAGGTTACCGTTGCAGACGGCACCGAGCTCGCCGCAGCCAAGTTGCGCGCGGTGCTCACCAATGACCCGGGCATGGGCGTTATCCGCCACGTCGATTCCGGCTACACTCGCGCAAAGGAAGTCGCCGATGAGCGCGGCGTCCGCATTCCGATGGAATTCAAGGCAAGGGACTAGATGAGCACACTTTTTACCGGCATTTCAGAACTCCGTACGGTCAGCGAGCGTGGCACGCTTAACGACGCCGCCCTGGTAGCCGAATCCGGCACCATCTCCTGGATTGGCCCGGCATCCGAAGCGCCGGCCGCCGATGAGAAGGTGGACCTGGGTGGCCGCGCCGTCCTGCCCGGCTGGGTCGATTCGCACACCCACATGGTCTTCGACGGTGACCGCTCCGCTGAGTTTGAGGCCCGCATCTCCGGCGGCTCCTATGAGGCTGGCGGCATTGCCGTAACCATGGACGCCACCCGCCAGGCCGGTACCGACCGCCTGGACAAGCTGGTGGCAGATCGCGTGGCCGCTGGCCGTCGCGGCGGCACCACCACCTTCGAGACCAAGACGGGCTACGGCCTCAACACCGAGTCCGAGGTAGAGGCCGCAAAGGTCGCGTCCCGCCACGTAGATGACGTGACGTTCCTTGGCGCCCACTTGGTGCCGCCAGGGGCAGACGCGGAAGACTACCTCGACGAAGTCGTTGGCCCGATGCTCGAGGGCGTCGCTCCCTATGTGCAGTGGATCGACGTCTTCTGCGAGCGCGGAGCCTTCAACGAGGAACAATCCCGGCGCGTACTGGAAGCCGGTAAGAAGCTAGGCCTTGGCCTGCGTGTGCATGGCAACCAGCTGGGCGAAGGCCCAGGCGTGGCCCTAGCCGTGGAGTTGGGTGCGGCCTCGGTAGACCACGTCAATCACTTGAGCGACGAGGACGTAGAACTGCTGGCTAATTCCGATACAGTGGCCACCATGCTGCCGGCTTGCGATCTGTCCACTCGCGAGCCGCTAGCCCCAGGCCGCAAGCTTCTCGACGCCGGCGCAACCCTCGCCATCGCCTCCAACCTCAACCCCGGCACGTCCTATACCTCCTCGATGAACTACTGCGTGACCACCGCGGTCCTCCAGCAGTACCTGTCCGTTGATGAGGCCATCCACGCGGCGACCACCGGTGGGGCTACCGCCCTGCGTCGCCACAACGTGGGCAATGGTCTCGACCCGCAGGGCCGACCCGCTAAGGGCACCATCGTGGAAGGCGCCGCCGCCGACCTGCACGTGCTCGACGCCCCCAGCGCCGTGCATTTGGCCTACCGCCCAGGCATGCCGCTGAGCTATCGCACCTTTATCGCCGGAGCCTAGCGCTCTTCTAGAAAGGTCGCCGCTATCTGATATAGCCGGCGGCCTTTTTCTTTTGTCATATGTAGCCACGCATCCTTCTTGCCGATAAAGACTGCGCGCGATCCATCCGGATCTTCCACCATAAAGAGGGTTTCTTCGTCTTGTGCACCGTGGACAGTCCACGACTCTGGGTCGTAGAGGCGACGAAAGCGCCCTAGCTCTATCTCTACGTCCCTGCGGGTGATAGCCGGTGGCCGGTAGGGGAGGTTGTCGGGCCCATAGTCCTTTCGCGGTCCTTTTCTTTCTCCGCGTTCAAAATCGCTATAGACCTCGCTCACTTGGGCACGCACCAGCCCATTTTTGTCCTCCGTGGATTCTATGCGCAGGCATAAAGGGTGCCGAGGCCGTGAAGTAAAGCAGGAGTATAGGTGGCCTATCTTAGGCTTATCGACGGCACTAAAGGTCACAAACTTGCCACGGGGTGCGAAATCAAACTCCACCGGAAAGTAGGTTGTGTTCTCGTTGTCCACCACGCTGCCGAGGCTAAGAAGCTTTGGGCGTGCGGCGTATTCCGTGCGGTGAAAGCGCACTGGATCTAGCTCCACCACATAAAATTCAAAATTATCCTCCACCCCGGTTATGCGAAAGACGGGGTTTAGATGAAAACGCCGGTCTGTAATGTGTACATACCCTCCGCTCTGTGGCCGAGGGCTGCGCCTAGTGGGATAGATCAGGCCCGTAGACAGCGAGGACAGATAAAGGTCTACCGGCGGGTCCAGTTCCGTGCTGAACCCTGGATAAGAACTTAGCTTGGCACGGATACGTGCTTGGTCGTCAAGGAATCGTGGGCGTGGATGACTCATAGGCTGCACAGTAGAAGACCGCCCCGACACCACACTTCGGTGTTTTCGAACTGCTTCGAACAGGGCAGGAAATCTGGGCTAGGAAAATCTAGGAGCTGCGCAATGGAGTTTATAGCCGCAATCGCGTAGGGTTGGTGAAGCAATGAGCATTACCGATAACGCCACCGGCGGCGTCAACGAGCCGGAAGATTTTAAAAAGTCGGAATCTCAGGACAACTCGCAAGGTGTCACCAAGGACACCAGGGCTGCGAATACTTCTGAGGACACCGGCGCTGAGTCTCAAGACTCGGCCAACGACAATTCCCAGGGGTTCGCGCATCTTGGCCTGCCAGAGAAGATTCTGGAAGCCGTTGCGAAAGTAGGCTTTACCAAGCCGTCCCCCATTCAAGAAGAAACCATCCCGATCTTGATGGAAGGCCGCGACGTAGTCGGCCTTGCCCAGACCGGTACCGGCAAAACCGCGGCCTTCGCGCTGCCGGTTCTGTCGCAAATTGATGCCAAGGCCCGTCACCCGCAGGCACTTGTGCTCGCGCCAACCCGTGAGCTGGCCCTGCAGGTGGCAGACTCCTTCCAGTCCTTCGCCGAATCTCTCAAGGGCGTCGAGGTACTGCCTATCTACGGCGGCCAGGCCTACGGCATTCAGCTGTCCGGGCTGCGTCGCGGTGCGCAGGTCATCGTGGGTACCCCAGGCCGCGTCATCGACCACTTGGAGAAGGGCTCGCTGGACCTGTCTCAGCTGCAGTTCCTTGTCCTTGATGAGGCCGATGAGATGCTGAACATGGGCTTCCAGGAAGACGTTGAGCGCATCTTGGAGGATACCCCGGACCGCAAGCAGGTGGCGCTTTTCTCGGCCACCATGCCGAACGCTATCCGTCGCCTGTCTAAGCGCTACCTCGACAACCCTGCCGAGGTCACGGTGAAGTCCGAGCGCCGCACCAATGACAACATCACGCAGCGCTTCCTTCTTATCCCGCATCGCGCGAAGATGGATGCCTTCACCCGCATCCTTGAGGTCATTAATTATGATGCCATCATCGTCTTTTGCCGCACGAAGCACGAGACCGAAGAGGTAGCCCAGACCCTGCGGGACCGCGGTTTTAGCGCCGCAGCCATCAACGGTGATATTGCGCAGGCGCAGCGCGAGCGTACCGTCGATCAGCTCAAGGATGGCCGTCTGGACATCCTCGTGGCTACCGATGTTGCCGCTCGTGGCCTCGACGTCGACCGCATCACCCACGTGGTTAACTTCGATATTCCTAACGACACCGAGTCCTACGTGCACCGCATCGGCCGCACCGGCCGCGCGGGGCGCTCTGGCGAAGCCATCCTGTTCGTCACTCCGCGCGAGCGACGCATGCTGCGTTCCATTGAGCGCGTAACCAATGCCCGCTTGGAAGAAATGGATTTGCCTTCCGTCGATGAGGTCAATGAAAAGCGCAAGGAAAAGTTCGCGCAGTCCATTACCAACTCCATGGACAATAAGCAGGCGGACTTTTTCCGCTCTTTGGTACGCAAGTACTCCGAGGAGAACAACGCGGCCATGGACGATATTGCTGCAGCCCTCGCCGTTATGCTGCAAGGCGGCAAGAACTTCCTGATGGAAGACAAACCGCTTCCGAAGCCAAAGCGCGACCGTCGTGACGATCGCAAGCGCGACCGCGACTTCAAGGGTGGCGGCAAGGGCCGTGGGCCAAAGCGGCCGGATGGTGACTTTGAGACGTACCGATTGGACGTCGGCAAGCGGCAAAATGTGCGCCCGGGAGCCATCGTGGGTGCCATCGCCAATGAGGGTGGCTTGTCCGCCAAGGACTTTGGCCGCATCACCATCGCGGTAGGCCACACCTTGGTGGACCTGCCGAAGAATTTGGATCCAGCTGTGCTCAAGCGCCTAAAAGATACGCGCATTTCCGGCCAGCTCATCAATATTCAAAAGGACACCGGCCGACCACCACGCCGTGATCACGGCGGTGGACGCAAGCGCGGTGGACGCTGGCGCGACTAAATTTTTCGACTCAATGGGCCTCTTCGGAGGCCCATTTTTTCATGCGCTGTGACCAGCAGTTTTACTATAAACGGGGGTAGCGTGTCGGAGCGATTTTATATACTAAAAGCGCAAACATGTTCTAGGGAAACTTCTGCGGGGGAAGTCTATGAATGCGCCCTACTTTGCCAATACCAATTCACAAAATTCAACCTCACGAGCAGCTACAACCATACGCAAGGCCGAATACTTGTTATGGAGGCGCCTGCATCCAGATCCGGATGAGGATATCGAAATCATCAGCCAATCGTTGTCGGACCTTACTGGTACGCGGCAGTCTCGAATTAGAAATATTATCTTCGCCTTTGAGCGCTTAAAGGAGCTACCACACCTTCAAGCGCGGCAGGAAGAGCTCTATCACCTAGATTTAGACCGCTTAATTACTATCGACCAGACACTTTCCAAGCTAGGGGAGATTGACGCCGATAAACGGCTGCTTATCGACGCCGAATTAACCACCTACCTCACCCCCAAGCGCCCCAACCAAAAATTGCCCTCCCATCGCAACCTGCGGCGTAAGTTGCGGGAGCTTATTGTCCGCCTCGATCCCACTATCGCCGCACGCGATCCACGCCGTAAGGAGTCTTATAACCTCGAGCCCACGGGAGGGGAGTGGGCTGCAGTTTGTCTCGACGTGGGCCTAGAAACCGCCGAAATCATTGACCGAAATATCCGCAGCGTGGCTACGGAGAAGGACATTTCCTTGGCCCAAGCGGCAGTTGCTCTGCTCACCGGCAAGGCTGAAGCCAAGGCGAAGGTGGTGCTCAATATGTACCGCTGCGATCTTCCTGATGCGCCAGCCTTCGTTCAAAGTTTGGGTTGGGTCTCGCCAGAGGTTGCCGACGAAATGCAAACGCGGGCGACAACCGTCCGCGATATGGAAAAGGCAGCACAGGACGAAAGTGGAAACTACGTAACTCCGCCCCATATCCGTGCCTTTGTGGAAGGACTCGACGGAACCTGCCGATGGCCCGGCTGCACGCGGCCAGCAATGGCTTCCCAGATGGACCATCGACACGACTTTGCCGAAGGAGGGCCTACGGCGGCGGCCAATCTTGCGTGCCTATGCCAACATCACCACAACATCAAGACTGATGGGCGGGCCTTTTATATAAAGGATCCGATTAGTGGGGACATAGTCTGGCTTTTTGAGGATTCCACGTGGGTCTATGACGAAGCTAGCGGGCCACTCGCAGCGAAAAATCGGAGGTGGGCGCAGACGGTGGCGCAGGCGACACAGCGGCGTCGGCACAATGCGCACGAGGATGCACAGAGATTGAAAGAAGAGCTGGAAAACGAGAAACGGGACAGCGAAGAAACTGTCCCGGAAGAGTAGATGGCCTTCTAGAAGACCAATTAGAAGTGGACGTACATCAGGATTAGGCAGATGATCCATAGGAGGTTAAATACGCCACCGAACGCGGACAGTGGCTTCTTTGCCGCCGCGTAGTCAAAGGTTTCGTTTGACTCGAGGGAGGCCATTGCCTTCTTCTGCTTAGGGATGATGACGAAGAAGAGCAAGCACCACGCGACGATGGCAACCAAGATGGCGATGTGGAAGTTTACCTCGGACTTGTAGGCGCTGATATCGGAGAGAAATACGCCGAGCCCGAGGATAGGCACAATAGCGGAAATGTAGCCATAGGTATTGGTTATGTTATGCAGAACGCGGGCGGAGCCTAGTGCTGCGTGCTCACCTTGTGCTGCCTTTGCCATCTGCGTCTGGAAGCTGGAGGTAGATACGCAGACTGGACCGATTAAGAGAATAGCTGCAGCCACGTGGAGGAATACAAGGAAAGTAGTCATTGAAAGAACCCTTCAATCGCGGAAAGTTGCCACATTTACCCTAATCAATTTCCGGTGAGTAGGGCTATCCGACATTGCCTTTGCATGGCGCGCACGTCCGCGGAAGGGAGCGGAAGCGAGTACTTGCGGGCGATGTCTGCGAGGCGGCGAGAATATTCGCAGCGGTTGGTCGGCGGAAGCCATTCGGCAGGAAGAGCATCTGACTTTTCTTGGTTGAGCTTGCGGCTGGTGGCTACGAGATTGAGCGGATCGTTGCCAAAGCGCACTTTGGTCTCGCGGTCCCACTCGGAAGCGCCCATGTCATAGGCCGCGGAGAGCGGAAAGATGTGGTCGATCTCTATGGGTGAAGTGGCAGGAATGGTGGTGCCACTATAAGGGTCATAGACGGTCCCACTGCGGGCATGGCAATCGTGGAGGGGATCGCTGGCCTGGCTTTCCAGAATGGCCTCGCGGGTGCTACAGGCACCGTGGGGCTGCCAGATGCCGAAATCATCGCGATTGTAACCAGCGGCGTTAGGGCGTGCAGCTACGGTATCGACCTCAAAACGTGGAAAAGGCCACGCATACCATGCGCCGATAAGGACGGTGACGCATGATAGCGCGGCCAGATAATAGGACTTCATGTCCTATTGGACTGCGTGGAGTCCGTGATGGTTCCGATTATTTATCGGTGACCTTTTCCGCGGCCTCCTCGAAGTCGAGGCTGGAGTCATTTTCCACGAGCTTGGCCAGCTTGGTGGCCTCTTCAAACTCGCTAACAACTTCCGGTGCTGGCTCCTTGGTGAGCTTGGTGACGATGACCGCCACAATGAGGGCCAGGAAGAAGCCAGGAACCATCTCGTAGAGGGTATCGGAAAGCGGAGACATGCCCCAGCCGATGGCTACGATGGCGCCGGTGAGCATGCCGGCAATCGCGCCGGTGGCGTTGAAACGCTTCCAGTACAGGGACAGCAAGATGATTGGGCCGAAAGCGGAACCGAAGCCTGCCCACGCAAAGCCCACAAGGCCAAGGATGGAGTCAGACGGGTTGATCGCCAAGAGGGCGGCAATGACCGCGATGGCAACGATTGCGGTGCGGGAGAGGTTGATGAGGACCTGTTCGCCTGGCTTCTTCTTGGCAAAGATGAGGAAGAGGTCCTCGATGAGGGAAGTAGAGACGACGAGCATCTGGGAAGACATGGTGGACATGATGGCGGCTAGAACCGCGGTCAGGACGAAGCCTGCGGGCAACGGGTGCATCATGGCCTGTGCCATGTCCAGGAAGATGGTTTCGAAATTGTCCTGGTCGGTGATGCTGTGGCCGGTTTGGGTGAAGTAAACGGTGCCAGAGAGCGCGACGAAGATTGCGCCGATGACGGACAGGCCCATCCAAGTCACGCCGTAGAAGCGGCCTTGGCTGGCGTCGGAAGGCTTACGCAGCGCCATGAAACGGACAACGATGTGCGGCTGGCCAAAGTAGCCCAAGCCCCAGGCCAGGTTGCCGATGATAACGCCGGCGGATACGCCTGCGAACATGGAGAAGTAGCTGTCATTTTCTACTACGCCATCGGTGCCATAGGGATTATTGGCGGCAAACGAGAAGATCGAGGATGGATCGCTGAGAGAGACAATGGCCATGATCGGCACGATCATCAGGGCGACGAACATAAGAACGCCCTGGACGACGTCCGTGTAAGACACCGCCAAAAAGCCGCCGACGAAAGTGTAGAAGATGGTCACCGCAGCGATGACGAGCATGCCGGTGAGGTAGTCGCCACCGAAGGTGGACTCGAAGTAGCGGCCACCGGAAACCATGCCGGAGGAGACGTAGAAGGTAAAGAAGAAAATAATGATGGCTGCGGAGATGATGCGCAGCAGGCGGGACTTATCGTGCAGGCGGTTTTCAAAGAAGGACGGCACGGTAATGGAGTTGGCCGCGATTTCCGAGTAAGAACGCAGGCGCGGTGCGACCCACTTCCAGTTAGCCCAGCAGCCGACGAGCAGGCCGATGGCCATCCACAGCTCGGACATGCCGGAAAGGAATAGAGCTCCGGGCAGGCCCATGAGTAGCCAGCCGGACATATCGGATGCGCCAGCGGAAAGAGCCGCTACGAATGGGTGCAGGCCACGGCCGCCCAAAACATAATCGTCATATTGGTCGGTTTGTTTGTAGCTCCAGTAGCCAATGGCTGCCATTGCGAGGAGATACACGATCATCGCAATGACGTACCAAGTTGAATCTTGCACGTTTTACTCCTTGTAGTGATATGTAGGACATATTCACGTTAACGGGGTCACAAGGTTAACCCAAGCGAAAATACAGGTGTGACGCATGTCTCCGTTTGGATTTTCTATCGTTCAACTGGGGAAAGAGGAAAATATAACGAGCGTGTAACAAACTTGGAAGGGCTGCTATGCTGGCGGTTATGGCTTCTTACCTCGTGCATGGACTGTGGCTCCCCGTTACGGGGCTTGGTCTGTGGATTGAACAGGTAGAAGGGCACAAGATTGTCATGCCCAATGCCGTTCCTGAAGGCACCTTCCCGCCGGCGGTAGAGTCCATCCTGGGGAAGAAATCTTTCCGCAACCGGGCGCGGGTCTCGCTGCGCACGCCCAAGGGCAAGGACGTGTCCTTGATGGTGCCGATGGCAATGTTCGGCCCAGAAGAGGCCGTCGCGGCGCTTACTCAGATGGAACACCTGAATCACAAGCCGCCTGCCACCATCGCCCCTGACCTCCAGTGGCTGCTCCATGCCTACAGTGGCCTATGCAAATTCGTGCGCGCCGGGCGCGTGACGTTCCGGCTGGCCTACCAGGCCAATGAGTGGTTCCCCATGTGGCAGCTGGCCTCCGGCTTGGGGGAGCGCGGGTGGCTTGCAGAGATGATGGCAGCCGCGCCCGGCATCTTGCATGTTAATAATCGGGCACTGTCGGATGACATGGCCGATGAGCTCACGCACTGGATCGCGTTTCGAGAGCTGCGGCCCGTGGCGGAAGCACCGCGGCCGATGCCGTGGCACGAGTTCGCCCGCGCCCTGCTCGATACGCGGCCGATCCGGCGTGGGCGCGCGCAGCTTTTGCGCGGGCTCAATGAGTGGAAGAATTCCATCTACGAGGTGGAACTCCAATTGGTCTACATCGTGGAAGAACCGGCAGAAGATGACCCGGATGCGGCCAAGTGGCCGGTGCGCGTGCGGGTGCGCTCGGGCACGGATGCTCCGCGGCCGGTGTCAGCGCAGAGTCTGGATAGGGCGAGCGTCGAAAAGCTGCGGGAAGCCCACCGCAAGGCTGTGCGCATCGCGCCCACGCTGGGGGAGACCGCACAGCTGCCGCAGCCCGGCGACGGCGACTGGGATGTCTACCTAGAAACCCACCAACTTACCCATTTTGTTACGCACGAGGTGGACAAGCTCAAGGCCAGTGGCGTGACTGTCATGCTGCCCAAGGCCTGGGCGCAGATGGAAACGAAGGCCAAGCTGGAAACCCACGAGGCCCGCGATCCGGCCGAGGCCGCCACTAAAAAGCACATTGGCATGAATAAGCTGGTGGACTATAACTGGCGCATGTCCGTGGGCGATGTGGAGTTGACCGAGGAAGAAATGGAGGACTTGGTCAATTCCAAGTCCGGACTTATCCAGTTACGCGGCAAGTGGGTCATGGCCGATAAGCAGGTTGTCTCCCAGGTCTCCGGATACATGGATGCGCTGCGGGAGAAGTCCCTGGCGCGCAAGAAGAAGGAACTTGAGCAGCTGGCCGCTACCGCGGAGATAGCCAAGCAGCTCGGCGAACCCGGTTGGGAAGCCTTAATGGCGGACGTGGAGCAGCGCCGCCAAGAGTTCAACGAGGGTGGCGAAGAACACGAGCAGGTTACCATGGCTGAGCTGCGCGAGCTGGCGCTCGAGTCCATGACCCAAGAACCCATCGAGTTCACTGGCAGTACCTGGCATACGGCCCTGCTCGGCGGGGTGGACAAGGTCGCCCCAGAGCGCGTGGACATTCCCAAAACTGTCCATGCGGAGCTGCGCGAGTACCAGCGTCGCGGCGTCGACTGGCTGTATTGGATGTCTCGCAATGGCATAGGCGCCGTGCTTGCCGACGACATGGGGCTCGGCAAAACCCTCCAACTACTGTCCCTTCTCGCGGTGGAAAAGGAGCGCGGTGAGCAGACTGGCCCCACGCTCGTCGTGGCGCCAACCTCCGTGGTAGGAAACTGGGCGCGCGAGGCGCAGCGCTTCGTCCCGGATTTCAAGGTTATGGTGCAACATGGTCCAAGCCGCCCGCGGGGCGAAGACTTCGCTCAAGCCGCTACTGAGTGCGACCTGGTTATCACCACATATGGCACCGTGGGCCGCGATTTTAAGGACATGGGCGAGGTAGGCTGGCAGCGCGTTGTTCTAGATGAGGCCCAGGCCATCAAGAACTCCGCGACGCGATCATCCAAGGCCGTGCGCTCGCTGCCCTCGGAGCACCGCGTGGCGCTGACCGGTACCCCGGTGGAAAATCGCCTCTCGGAGATGCGCTCCATCCTGGACTTTTGTAATCCCGGAGTATTGGGCTCCGCCTCGTTCTTCCGCAATCACTTTGCTAAGGCCATCGAGCGCAATGATGACGAAGAGATGTCTGAACGCCTGCGCCAGCTCACCGCGCCGTTTATCCTTCGCCGTGTGAAGACGGATCCGAATATTATCGACGATCTGCCTGAAAAGTCCGAGCAAATCCTTACCGTGTCCATGACCACCGAGCAGGCCGCCCTGTATAAAGCACTGGTCAACCAGGTGAAAAAAGACCTGCAGGAAGCTACGGGAATGAATAAGCGTGGGCTGGTGTTGTCCTCGCTCACCCGTATCAAGCAGATTTGTAATCACCCCGCGCATTACCTGGGCGATAGCTCGCCGGTGACGCTCAAGGGCAAGCATCGCTCCGGCAAGGTTAAAGAACTCATGCGCATCGTGGACGAGGCCACTGAATCCGGCGAGCGCCTCTTGGTCTTTACCCAATACAAGGCCTTTGGCGATATCCTGCAGCCATACCTTAGCGATCAGCTCGGCCGGGAGATCCCCTTCCTCCACGGCGGGGTGAGCAAAAATAAGCGCGACCAGATGGTGGAAGACTTCCAGTCCGAGGATGGTCCGCCGGCGATGATCCTTTCGCTCAAGGCCGGCGGTACCGGCCTGAACCTGACGGCTGCTTCCATCGTCGTCCACATGGACCGCTGGTGGAACCCGGCGGTGGAAAACCAGGCGACGGACCGCGCCTTCCGCATTGGCCAGCGCCGCAATGTGCAGGTATATAAGATGATCACCGCGGGTACGCTGGAGGAATCTATCCAGGACATTTTGGATGGTAAGACGCAGCTGGCCGGCGCCGTCGTGGGCGAGGGCGAGGGTTGGCTCACCGAGCTGGACCCAGATCAGCTGGCCGCACTCATGAGCTACCGGGGGAGGGAGTAATCCATGGCTGTTAAAGGCGATGACAACGTTATCTATGCCAATTTTGGTACCCGCAAGCGGGTAAGCACCCCGGCTGAGGTCAATCACGTCGACCGCAGCGGGCGCATCCTGTCCACGACGGCCTCGCGTATCGCGGCCTTTACCTCCCACGGTGCGGATCGCGGCCGGATTACCCGCGGCCGCCAGTATGCCGAGGGCGGCCACGTCGTGGGACTGGAGGTGCGCAACGGCGCCATCCACGGCCGCGTGGCCGGCTCCCAGAATGAGCCCTTCGCGGTGCTCATCCAGTTGCCCTACCGCAATAATGACGATATTGCCCAGCTGGCCACCGAATTCGCCCGCACCCCCAACTCCATTGCCAATGCACGCAAAGGCCTGCTTGCCGACGCCGCCCTAGACACCCTTTTCGCCCCCGAGGCCGAAGACCTGCGCCTGACCTGTGACTGCCCGGACGGCGAGTACGTGTGCAAGCACATCGTGGCGGTGGGCGATAAGCTCGCCACCCGGGCGGATGCGGACCCGGCTGTCATTTTTAATATGCGTGGCTTGGACTTTGCCCGCCTGGAGCGCATGGTCCTCGAACAGGCTAAGACAGTCAGCCGCGAAAGCTTTACCCCAAGCGGGCTGTCCGAGGAAGAAAAGAATGAGATCTTCTGGAACGGCCGCGAGCTGCCCAAACTGCCGCAGCCCAAGGTCGCCCCGGCCATCGATGACTCCGATCCGGACCTCTTGCGCAAGGCCATGCGTTCGGTTTCTCATACCAACCTGGATCTCTTGCGCGCGGTATCCGATATTGAAGACCTCTACTACCACCTCACGCACTAATGACTGCTACCACGTTTATCCATACCTCCGATTTTCAGCTGGGCATGACCCGCTGGTTCTTGAAGGGCGAGGCCCAGGGCCGATTTAATGATGACCGCGAGGCCGCGATCATGCGGCTGGGCGAGCTGGCCGAGGACACCGGGGCGGATTTCATCGTCGTAGCCGGCGATGTCTTTGAGCACAATTCCCTCTCCCGCGAAATCCTCGCCCGCGCCACGGAAATGTTTAAGCGCCTACCTGTACCGGTCTACGTCCTGCCCGGCAATCATGACCCGCTGGTGGCGGACTCGGTCTTTTATAAGACCAGCGCCGATAATGTTCACGTTATTGCGGACTCCCAGCCGATTGAGGTGGCCCCCGGCGTGGAGCTGGTTGGCGCGCCTTATCTGTCCAAGCGCGCGAACCACGACTTAGTCCGCCACGCTCTCGAGCCGCTGGAGCCGGCCGAGGGCATTCGCATCGCCGTTGGTCACGGGCAGGTGGATTCCCGCTCTGGCGAGGATGACGCCGATACCATCGATCTAGCCTTCGTTGAAGACTGCCTGGACCGCGGGGTGATTGACTACCTTGCGCTCGGCGATACTCACTCCACTGCCAGCCTCGGCACCACCGGCCGGGTGTGGTTCTCCGGCAGCCCGGAGACCACGGATTTTAAGGAAACGAGCACCGGCGGCGGCGAGTCAGATTCTGGCAATGCGCTGGTGGTGCGTGTGGGGGATCGCGTGGGGGATGAGGTGGACGTCGAGAAGCGCCGCATCGGACGCTGGACTTTTGAGGCAGTCGATGCCGCCGTGGATTCCGCCGAAGACGTGGACCTGTTCTTGGCACGCTTGGACGAGTACCCGGATAAGGTGCGCGCGGCCGTGAAATATAGCCTGCGCGGCACGCTCGGCGTCGAGGCCCACGCCCGCCTTCAGCGCCGCCTAGATGAGTACGAGGCTTTATTTGCCTCCCTTCGCCCCCGCGAGCGCACCATGGATCTCTACCTCGAGCCCAGCGAGGAAGAACTAGCTAGCCTTGATATTTCCGGCTACGCGGCCGAGGCCCTGCAGGAGCTTCTGGATAACCGCGAGGATCCCGTCGCCCGCGACGCTGCCAACCTGCTATTCCGCCTGGAGGGACAGTCCTAATGCGCATCCACCGCCTAGAACTTAATAACGTCCGGGGCATCGAGCACTTGGTCCTCGATGATCTGCCCGAGTCCGGCGTCGTGGTCATCCACGGCGAAAACGAGGCCGGCAAATCCACCATCGTGGAGGCGCTCGACGTGGTGCTCACCGAAAAGCACAGCGGCCGGTCCAAACGCATTCGCGCCCTGCAACCGGTGGGCAAAGACGTGGCCCCGGAAATCACGGCTGAACTTAGCGTAGGCGACTACCGCTTTCGCATTGCCAAGCGCTGGCTTTCCAAGAAATCCTGCGAGCTGCACATTTCTTCCCCGCGGCCGGCGCAATTTACCGGCAGTCAGGCCGATGATGAGTTGGAGCGTATCCTCTCGGAACACTTGGACCGCTCGCTTGTCGACGCCCTCTTTATGCGCCAAGACGACACCGGCGAGGCCATCTCGGCCGTCGGCATACCCAGCCTCACCCGCGCCTTGGAGCGCGAATCTGGCCTGGCCGAGGAAGAGGTCTCCGGCGATGATTCCGCGCTCCTTGCCCGCGTGGACAAGGAATACCAGCGCTACTTCACCGCCGCGAAGGGCAACCCAGCCGGCGAATACAAGGAATCCGCCGCAGCCCTTGCACACGCCGAAGAAGAACACGCCGAGGCCACCCGCGTGCTGCGGGAGCTGGACTCCGTGGTTGAGCGTTACGAGCAACTCCAGCGCGACCAATCCGCCGCCGAAGCCGAGCTTCCCGCCGCCCGAGCCGATCTCAGCGAAAAGCAGACCCAGGCGGAGGAAGCCGCAACCGCGCAGGCCACGCTGGATTCCCACAAAGCCACGCTTGAGCGCGCCATCGAGGACCTCGCCCGCGCCCAAGCAGCGGTTACCGAGCGCGCCGGGCTCGTCGCCACAGCCGATGAATCTGCCACGGCTGCCAAGGACGCCGAGCAGAAGCTCACCAGCGCGCAAGAAAAAGCTCAAAAAGAAGCCGCGGAAAAGAAGTCACTGGACAAGCGCCTGGCAGAGGCAAAAGAGGACTATGCCGCGGCCCGCAGCACTCTCAAACAGGCTCGCCGCCTGCAAGATAGGCAGAGTTTTGAACAGTTAAGCGCCCGGTTGGAATCGCTCGACGCCCTCGCCGCCGAGGTAGACCAGGCCCGTGCAGCCATTGCCCAGCGCGGACGCGAGATCACCGCGGCCGATATCAGCAGCCTGCATAAGGCGGACTCGGCGCTGTCTGTGGCCACGCGCCTGCACGAGGCTGCGGCCACCAAGGTGCACTTTTCGGGTCCGGATGGTTCTAGGATCCGTGTTGATGGGGAGGACGTCGAGATAGGCGAGGACACCGCCATCGAGCTTGTCGACGCCCGAGTTATCACCATCGGAAAAATTACCGCTCGCTTCTCCGCTGGGGCCTACTCAGCCGAAGACACCCTGCGCGATGTGGAACAGGCTCGCATACGACTGCAGGACCTGCTCGATACCCTTGGCGTGGATTCTGTCGAAGCGGCCGAAAAGACCCATGAGGAGCACCGCGCGCTCAACGACACTCTGGATGCCGCCACCCGGGCTCTTGCCGTGGAACTGGGGCCGGATGATTTAGGTGACCTCCGCGCCCAGCATTCCGCTTTGTCCGAGAAGGTGGCGGACCTTGAAGATGCGGGTGAGGTCGATCTCGCTGCCGCCGAAGCCGCGGAAGAAGCAGCCAGCGAAAAAGTCAATGCGCTCGACCGCAAGCTTGTGCCGTATCGCGAAAGCCGTCTTGCCCACGAGGTAGTGCGCTTAAACGCCGAGCTGACCGCCGCCCGCGAGAATGCACAGCGCGTGACCAGGGAGCTCTCCTCCGCGCGAGAGCATGCCGCCGACGAGGCGCTCCATGCCGAGGTCACCCGTTTGGAGACCGTCGTGGCGGAGCTGCGCGGGCAGCTGGAGCAGATGGAAGCGGTTGATCTTGATACCGCCAATTCGCTGGTAGAAGGCGCGAAGTCCCACCTGGAATACCTCACTGGACGCATCCAGCGTTGTGAGGTGGACCTTGGCAG
The DNA here is from genome assembly GCF_037908445.1 of Corynebacterium sp. KPL2825. Classification (NCBI taxonomy): domain Bacteria; kingdom Bacillati; phylum Actinomycetota; class Actinomycetes; order Mycobacteriales; family Corynebacteriaceae; genus Corynebacterium; species Corynebacterium sp. KPL2825. The sequence goes on from NZ_JBBMGI010000009.1 coordinate 95,317, forward strand.
GCTGTCGAGCGAAATCAACTTCCACTCTGGTGCCGCCGAGCGCGCCCAGCAGGCCACCGCAGCGGTAGAGATGGCTCGCGCGGTGTACGAGAGCGTAGACAAGCGCGCGCAAGCAGCTCGCTATCTGCGCGAACTTTTACTCAAGCACCGCGATGCCGCCCGCCAGCGTTACGCCGCGCCCTTCGTGGACGCACTCTCACAGCTGGCTCGCACCGTTTATGGTGGCGATATCACCTTCGAACTCGATGAAGATCTCCGCGTGACCGCCCGTACCCAGGATAAAGAGACGGTGAACCTGGCCAGCTTGTCCGGCGGTGCTCGCGAGCAGTTGGCCATCCTCACCCGCTTTGCCATTGCGCAATTGGTAGGGGCGGAGTCGGTGCCGGTCATCGTGGACGATGCGCTGGGTTCTACCGACGCGCACCGCCTGCAACTCATGGCTACGCTCTTTTCCCACGTGGGACGGGATAACCAGGTATTGGTCTTTACCTGCATGCCGGAGCGCTATTCTCGCGTGCCGGGGCGCAGCGAGCGCGCCATTGCTTCCCTCAAAGGGGTAATCTAGTGCCATGCCTTCTCAAACTCGCTGGTTAGACGACGAGGAGCAGGAACTATGGCGCCTGCTCCTTGGCGCTGTGCGCAAGATTAATAGGGGAATGGATGAAACGCTCAAGGCCGGCGGCGAGGTATCTGCCTCCGAGTTTGCTGTCCTCGTTGCCTTGTCTGAGGCACCGGAGCAGCACCTGCGCCTGCACGAGTTGTGCACGCAGCTAGAGTGGGATCGCTCCCGCGCCTCCCACCAAGTAACCCGCATGGAAAAGCGCGGCCTGCTTTATAAAGAACCAGACGCGGTAGATGCCCGTGGGATCAATGTGTGCGTTACTCACGTGGGCATAGAACACTTGCGGCGCGCCGCCCCCGAACATGTGGAATCAGTCCGCCGCATGGTTTTTGACCACCTGCAGCCCGAGGACGTGCCTGCGCTGCGGCGCTTTTTTAACGGCGTTTTGCAGGCCAAAAACCTCCCAGGCTATGAGGGATACGTGCCAGATTCGCTACTACACGGAAGGGATTAAGCTCCATGATGGGACAAGAGCTCTTTGAGCACCCAAAGAAACAATATAAGACCTACGGAATCACCGCGTTGGAGGAGCTTAGTCCACGCATCGGTGACCCCGAAGCGCACCTGGATGATGCCGCCAGCGAGGAACAAGTCTCCGCTATGGAAGAGGCCCTAGAGGCCTACCCAGACTCCGTGTTGACCTATGACCAAGACACCGAGCTATGGATTGTCGGCGCGGAAGAGGACATCGAGCGCATGCTCGCGGACCGCGAGTCTTTCGTAGAGGCACTGCTCAATAACGAGGACCCCGGAATCTAAGGGCGAAATTTCGGCGTCAATCAAAAGTGCGAGGAATGCGGCCTTATAAGCACTTAACTGTTAAGATATCCGTAGTTAATCCTCGGTGGATCGAAAGGTTTTATCATTATGAACGAGCGTGAGGCTCAGGAACAGCGCGAAGCAGCAGCTCGCGATAAGGGCAAGGGCTGGGTTCCCGTATTCCTTCAGTGGATTCCTTCCATGCTGCTAGCCGTAGTGATGCTGGCAGCCATGTTCTTCGGTATGTACTACATCGAGCACGGCACCTTGGACATCACCCAGCCGATCACCAACGAGTTCATTACTCAGTAGCTTCGGCTCATAGAAGAATCCGGCTCCCCCTTGCACACGGCAGGGGAGCCGGATTATTTTTATTTGCCCACCGCCTGGCGCCAGGTCATCTTGCGTCCATTATTCAAAATGGCGCGGCGGTAGATGCGACCGACTAGCACGATAATCAGTGCGGTCACCACAGCCATGAGCACGTAGCTAGCCAGCAAGCCTAGCCAGCTGAGGTTTCCTCCGGCCACCTGCATCGGAGCGACCAGCATGGAAACCGGCGGCAACCAGGTCATGACCTGCATCCACGTGGCATCCAGATGCATCCAGCCGAACATTGGTACATACATGGTGGCAAAGACAAGGAATAAAATAGGTGCCTGCGTGGACTGGAGATCCTCGGTGCGCTGCACCATGGAGCCGGCTGCAGCGTAAAGGCTGCCAAAGAAAAGCAGGCCTAGAATCTCGCCCACAAGGAGGACGGCTACCAAGCCATAATCTAGCTCGAAATCACTAGCCAGGCCGGATGCAGTAAGCGAGATTGCGCCACCGCCCAGAATGAGGAGGGTAGCCAAGAAACCGATGATGGTATTGCCCAAAATCTTGCCGGCCAGGAAGTCTACTGGGCGCACGGAGGACAAGATAATTTCCACCACGCGGGAGGACTTTTCCTCCGTGACGCGGCCGCCAATCAGGCCAGCGAAAGTCATGATGGAAAAGACCACCGCCATTGCGCCAATGAGGACCGTGGCCACGCCGGCCATCTTTTGTTCAGTGCCATCCTCTTCTTCTAGGTTCACCTGATTTACAGCGGTAGAAGGGGTAGCCTTTTCTAGCTCTTGCGGGTCAATATTGAGCTTATCCAGCGCCGTTGCTTGTGCTTGAGAAGAAACGATTTGGTTGACGGTGGTCGTTACCGTGGCAGGCGTATCACCCTTGCTCAAAAGATCCCAGCCGTCGTTTTCTGCCGGAACGAGCGCGGCATCGGCCTCGTCATTTTCTACCAATTGCTGGGCTTCCGCGCGGTCTTTCGCCGCGGTGGCATCGATGCCGGAATCTTTGAAGGCAGTTGCTTCCATCCCCACGACGGCTACGGAATCAGGTTCATCATCGCCGCTGAAGAAGCTGATAGCAATCGGGGCGATAATGGCGCCGAGAATGAGCAGCAGCATTGTGCCCACTACCATCTTCGACTTCAGTGCGACTGCCATTTCGCGCTTGGCTACAACTCCGATGGTCTTCATTGCGGAATACTGCATGGCTTAGGCCTCCTCATTCTGGTTGCTGGTGACGACGTCCTGGAAAAGCTCGGTCAGGTCTGGGATCTTGCGGCCGAAGGAGTGGACTGGGCCAGCGGCTAGGGCAGCCTGCAGGATCGTCTGGTCATCAACGCTGGGATCTGCTTGGACTACCACGGCGTCGGGAGTTTCGGCCACCAGCTCCGTGCCCTCCGGGTACCAGCCGCGTGCTGGGGTAGCGACCTCAAAGCGCGGCGGGCCCTGGCTGCGCAGCTTATCGACGCCCCCTTCGGCCACCATGTGCCCCTTCGTCACAATGCCCACGCGGTCACATAAGCGCTGCACCAAGTCCAACTGGTGCGAAGAAAATATAACCGGTACGCCGCGGGCGGCGCGTTCACGCAGCATGTCAGACATCACGTTGACCGCTACCGGGTCGAGTCCAGAGAAAGGCTCATCCAAAATCAGCATGTCCGGATCGTGGATGAGGGAGGCGGCCAGCTGCACTCGCTGCTGGTTGCCTAGGGAGAGATCATCGAGCTTATCGTCCATGCGCTCACCGAGCCCCAGCTGTTCTAGGAGTTCAGTGCCGGCCCGCTTAGCAGCCGACTTATCCATGCCATGCAGCGTGCCGAGGAAGACCAGCTGGCTCAGCAGGGGCTCTTTGCCGTAGAGTCCGCGCTCTTCTGGCATATAGCCAATGCGGCGGCGATTATCGTCATTAATTGGGGCGTTATCAAAGTAGACTTCGCCGGAGTCTTTAGACAGCACGCCAAGCGCGATACGCATGGTGGTGGACTTTCCGGCGCCGTTGGAGCCGACAAACCCGAAGATTTCGCCCTCGCCAACGTAAAGGTCATATCCCGCAGGGCTTGCGTCTCCCCGAAGGACTTATTGAGGTGGTCAATGGTCAAGGTGGGCATATTAGTGCTCCGTGTTCTGGTTGAAGGTTAGTGCGTAGCCGACGGCGGGCAGGGTGGTAGAGATGAAGAAGCTAAAAAGCAGAAAATAGCCGGCCCCAAGTAAGTATTTGGTACCAATAGTGCCGGTAATCCCTCCTCCGAGGAACCAATTTCCCACGAGGAGCGTGGCGAAACCGCCGACAAATAGCAGGGAAGTAGACAGCTTGAAGGCCCTGCGGCGCCACTCATCCAGGACCTGGGCTTCATATTCATCGAGAAAAGACAGCGGCTTGCTGTCCTTGGAATCGATGGTTATGCGCAGAATGGTCCACGGGACGCACGAGAGGACCATTGCTACAGACATGGCCAAGAGAGACCAGTAGGAGGAAAACGCTAGTGCGCAGATGAGGGAAATCGCGGAAATGGCTACGCACAGATACATAGACGCGATTAATCCACGGGTGGGGCCTGGTCGGCGGAACCGCTCGGCACGGATCTTTGTAGAAACAGGGTTGTCGTTTGCTGTCATGCACCCAAGTGTTGCATAAACCCAACACTCTGGCAAGAGATTCTGCAGATTTTCTCTGGGTTGACCCTGACGTAGCGTAAGGCGCGACAATAAAATCATGGACGACATCGATGAAGTTCTCTATACCGTTGGCGAGGTAGCAGCGCTCTTCCGTATTACGGTGCGCACGCTGCATCACTGGGAGGCGCAAGGTTTGCTGTCACCCACGTGGCGCAGCTGGTCCAACTACCGGCTATATACCGAGGAAGACTGTGCCCGAGTGCAGAAGATTCTCATCTACCGCGCCACTGGTATGAAATTGACCGATATTAAACAGCTGCTAGATGGCGCTGCCTCCGATATAGAACATTTGCAGAGGCAGAGGGAAAGCTTGCTTGCCCAGCGCGACAACCTCACTGAAATGCTGGCAGCGATTGACACCTTGATGGAGGATGCAATGAATAAACGAAAGCTCACTGTGGAAGAAATTGGACAAATTGTAGGTGATGGAAATTTCGCCGCATATCAGCAAGAGGCGGAAGAGGCCTATGGATCGAGCGAGGACTGGGCAATGTATCAGCAACGCACTGCCGACTGGTCGAAGCAGAACTGGAGCGAAGCTCAGGCGGCAGTTGCTGAGGTGGAAAAGGAGCTGGCCCAGGCTGTAGCCAGTGGAGTGGCACCGGACTCGGAGGAGGCCCAGGGGCTCGTCGAAAAGCACCGCGCAGCACTCAGCGCCTTCTTTCCTGTAACGCCGGCAAAGCACTTCTTAATCTCCCGCGGCTACGTTGCCGATGAGCGCTTCCGTGCGCACTATGAGGCGCAGCAGGAAGGGCTGGCCCAGTGGTTGGCGGACGCGATTGAGCATGCGGCTAAGGCACAAGGGGTGGATACCGCCAATCCGGAGTGGAAATAGCTAGCGGGCCGGAAGATAAATAAACCGCTGGCCACCGGAAAGTACTGGTGGCCAGCGGTAACCGTGTCCCCGACAGGGATCGAACCTGCGACCTTCGGTACCGGAAACCGATGCTCTAATCCGCTGAGCTACGGAGACATCGCTGGGAAAATTCCCAACGATGTGATTTTAGCGCATGGGGTAGTGGGGGACTAAATCAACCCGGGGGCGTCGGTGGTAGTGACTTCACCGGTGCGCAAGTAGTGCACGCCGATGTCATCGACAACCTTATTCCCAGAGGCAAAGTGCGCATGGCCGGGGCCATGGACGGTGACCACACGGGACTGCATCGGCTTGGAGAGGCTCGTGTGGTATTGGTACGGCGTTTGTGGGTCGCCGGTTGCTTGAATCTGGAGGGGCTTGGTGGCGAGCTTGGAGCCGTCGAGAGGCGCCTGGCCCGTGACCGGCGCACGTCCACCACAGCCTGCGCCGGAGCCGTAGAGAGAGTTGACTTGGGTGAAGGGATCAAAGCTGACGAAGTTGGACCACAGGTAGCTCGGGTACAGCAGCGGATTTCCGGGCACGGTGTTTTCATTGCAAACGATGAGGTTTTGCATATTTATTGCTTGCGCGAAGGACTCCTGTTGTTTCTGCACGGCGTCCGGATCGGCCTGCTCCGCATCGATAGGTTCGCTACCGTTGAGGTGCTTGGCAAAGGCATCCCATCGTGAAGGGGTCGGTACAACAAGGAGGCGCGTCATGTTCAGTAACGGGGAGGCTGCCTGCACGGCGTTGGGGTTGTGAATCTTCTGGCTGAGGAACTCCGCCTGCACGCGCAATGGGCCGGTGGCAGTCATGATGTTCGCACCAGGCTGACCGGCAAACTCGAGTCCTGGAGGTAGGTCACCAATCTTGGCGTTCGGTGGCAATACGGTAGGGCGTACACCTGCCTCACGAGCTACCTTTTGAGACCACTTTTCATAGACCTGCAGCGGGGTGGTGCCGAGGTGGTACTTGGCATCATTTTTGGCAATGAACCCGAAGAGATCGTGCAGTGCCTTTTCATAGCCGCGTTGTTGCGAAGCAAAGATGCCATTCCACGCCAGCTTGGGGCTCATTCCGGAATCCAACAAGACCTTGCCGGTGTGCTCCGGATATTTGGTGGCATAAGCGGAACCGAGGTAGGTGCCATAAGAAGTACCAGCGATGTCAATCTTGTCCTCGCCCAAGGCGCGGCGAACCATCTCCCAATCTTCCAAGGTATTGGCGGTGGTTAAAGAATTGGTATAGCCCGGGGTGTTCTTCTCGCAAGCATCGCGAGTGAGTTTTCCTATCTGCAGGCTATCTCGGAGTGGGTCACTAGCAGCCGAAGCATCGCACTTGACTGGAGTGGAGCCAGGCAGGCCACGCGGTTGCACACCAATGGTGTCCCACTCATCGCGTACGGCCTGTGGCCATGGAACGGCGGTATTGCCGGCCCATCCATAGGCATCGCCACTTGGGCCACCAGGGTTGGTAAACAACGCGCCACGGCGGGCGCCTGGGTTGGCGGCGGGAACGCGCACGAAGCCGACGCTAATGGTGCCGGCCTCTGGGTTGTCGTAGTACGTAGGAACCTCGATGCGTCCGCATTCGGCGTTGTCGATGTCTACCTGTTCAGGGCAGTCTTCCCAGGAAATGGTGGGCTTGGCTGCCTGTGGTGCAGGTGCAGGCGCGGCCGTGGCAATCGGTGCAGTGATGCCCATGGTCAGTGCGGCAGCACCAAGCGTGGCCGCCAGCTTCGAAGAAAAAGAAAGCATAGGTTAGGTCTCCAGAATAAGAATTATTGGTAGACCTAGCCTATGCTTTTTTGATGCTTTTGGCATCATATTCACAGTAGGTGGGTGCCCTCACCGGCCGGGGCGAGGGCTATGCACCTACTTGACGATGAGGACGATGAGATCGCGCGGGCCGTGTACGCCCTCGACACGAGTGAGCTCGATATCAGAGGTGGCGGAAGGGCCGGAAATCCAGGTTGCAGGCTTCTCTGGATCCATGCGGGAAATGACCTCGGGGATGCCGTAGACGATCTCATCTTGGTGGACGATGCACAGGTGGCGATCCGGAACCAGGGTGAGCGCGCGACGACCGCAACGTTCATCAGACTCGAGCACGATGGTGCCGGTCTGGGCGGAGGTGACGTGGGAATAAGTGACCACTGCGTCGGTCTCATTGAGGGTGCGCGGATCGACACTCTTATCGTCCGGCTTCGCGTCGAAGCCTTCGAATAGGCTGGCATCCATGCCCTCGGCATAGCGGATGTCGTTGCACTTGCGGTCCTTGAGGATCTTGGCGATGGCCTGCTTGAGCTCGCCTTCCTCGGTGACGTGTACCTCGGCCTTGTAGTCCTCGAGTCGGTCAATGAGCATATCGCGCAGTTCGTCCGCGTTCAGGGTGCCTTCGCGCTGGTAGTCGCGCGGGGCATCAACGTGGTCGGGAAGACCAGCCTGCTTTTGGGCGGAGCGGATGCGGCTTAGGATTTCCTGCTTTGCGTTCACTTTTTGGACTCCTCACGGGCCTCGGCAAGAAGTTCCTTGCCTTCTTCGGATTCAAACCACTGGCGGAAGGACTTCTTCGGCGGAACCGCGGTATCGCGGCCCTCAGACCAACCGGACATAAACAGTGGCAGGGATTCGATGGTCTTGTTGGTGCCACCCAAAATGCGGCCCAAGGCGACCATGTGTGTTGCCTTGTTCCACAGCTTCGGGTTGCTCCACAGCAGCTGGATGGTCTTGAAGAGCTTCGGCTCGATTGGTGGGGTGGCGTGGGTGACCTTCTGGTGACGGTTTTCCAAAATGACGTCAGAAAGCGGAATCTTAACCGGGCAAACCTCGTCGCAGCGGCCACACAGCGAGCAAGCATAAGGCAGGCTGGCGGAAGGATCGTTGTGGTCCTTCATGCCGGTGAGCTGCGGCGTCAGGGAAATACCAATTGGGCCAGGGTAGACCGAGCCGTAGGCGTGGCCGCCGGCGCGCTCGTAGACCGGGCAAACATTCAGGCAGGCCGAGCAACGGATGCACTTGAGGGCCTGGTGGCCAATCGGAGAAGACAGGGCCGCGGTACGGCCGTTATCCAGCAGCACCAAGTGGAAGTTCTGCGGGCCATCGCCTTCAGTAACGCCGGACCACATGGAGGTGTATGGGTTCATACGCTCCGCGGTGGAAGAACGCGGCAGCAGCTGGAGGAAGACTTCCAGGTCCTGGAAGGTAGGAACCAGCTTTTCAATGCCCATGACGGTAATGAGGGTCTCCGGCAGGGTCAGGCACATGCGGCCATTGCCCTCGGACTCCACGATGTTGATGGTGCCGGTTTCTGCTACGCCGAAGTTGGCGCCAGAGATGGCAACCTTGGCCTTCATGAACTGCTCGCGCAGGAACTGGCGGGATGCCTCTGCCAGCTCGGCCGGCTCTGCCTGCAGGGAGTCATCGGTGTTCGGCATCTTGTTGACGAAGATATCGCGAATCTCCGCGCGGTTGCGGTGGATAGCCGGAACCAGAATGTGGGATGGCTTATCTTCACCCAGCTGCACGATGAGCTCCGCGAGGTCGGTCTCGCGAGCGTTGATGCCGGCCGCCTCTAGGTGCTCGTTCATGCCGATTTCCTGCGTGGCCATGGACTTAACCTTGACCACATCGGTCTCGCCGGTGGCGCGAATCAGACCCTCGATGATCTGGTTAGCTTCCTTGGCATCGCGTGCCCAGTGGACAGTGCCACCGCGCGCCTTAACTGCCTCTTCGAACTGTTCGAGCAGTTCTGGCATGCGGGCGGCGACATCTTCCTTAATTGCGGAACCAGCGGCGCGCAGCTCCTGCCAATCATCCAGCTCTTCTACAGCGCCAGAGCGCTTCTCACGAATGGAGGTAGTGGCATGCTGCAGGTTGTGGCGCTGGGTGGCGTTGTTTAGGCCAACGTGTGCGAGGGGAACAAAGGCCTTGCTGCCGCGCAGGTTACCGTAGCCTTCCGGCGCACGCGGTGGGGTGGTATCGAGGAAAGAGGTCATTAGAGCATCGTCTCCTTGGAGTAGGCGGCGGAGGTAGGAGTCCATGGGTGCTCCTTGGTGGAAGCCAAGATCTCAGCCATGTGAACGGCGCGGACACCGGAACGCTGGCGGCTCAGGGCACCACCGATGTTCATCAGGCAGGAGGAGTCACCGCCGGTGACGAATTCTGCTTCGGTCTCCTTAACGTGGCGGGTCTTATCCGTGACCATCGCGCGGGATACTTCCGCATTCTTGATTGCGAAGGTACCGCCGAAGCCACAGCATTCTTCCTTATTAGGAAGGGTGACCAGGTCGATGCCCTCTACTTCTTGGAGCAGCTGCAGCGGGCGGTCGCCCAGTTTCAGGAAGCGCAAGCCGTGGCAGGAGGGGTGGTAGGTCACGCGGTGCGGGAAGAATGCGCCCACATTGGTCACGCCGGCAACGTCGACCAAGAATTCGGGTAGATCCAGGGTCTTTTGGGTGGTCTTGCGGGCGCCGTCGACGTCGGCGGAGTTGCCGAAACGGTCGGCGATGCGCTCGTGCTGTTCACGAACGGCGCCCACGCAGGAACCGGAGGCCGCAACTACGTAGTCAATAGAGGGATCTGCGAAGGCATCCGCATAAGAGCGGATCATGCCCAACGTTTCCTTTTGGTAGCCGGTATTGATGTGCATCTGGCCGCAGCAGGTCTGTTCTTCCGGGAAGACCACCTCGTGGCCCAAGCGGGAGAGAACCAGTGCCGTTGCCTTTTGTACGTCCGGGAAAAGGGCGTCACCAATGCAAGTGGAAAATAGCGCAATGCGCATACGGTGCTCCTCGTTGATTTTTGACATGGGGTAGCCACAACCTTACTCCCTTTAAGCAGTACGTGCGTAATGCGTCTCCTCGTTGACCAGCGATTATTTTGCAATATTAGTGTTGCAGAAAGTCTCTATCAGCCGTTTGTGCAGTAAAGGGGACTTTTAGGGCACGGCCCTTTTCACACTTGACTTTTCAGTCCACTAGAATCGTGCGACATGACACCAGCTGATTTGGCCACACTGATTAAAGAAACTGCCACCAAGGTCATGGAAAGCCATGACCTTGACTCCTCCGTCTTGCCCGAAACGGTAACCGTCGAACGCCCTCGCAATCCTGAACACGGCGATTATGCCACCAACGTGGCACTGCAGGTGGCCAAAAAGGCCGGAGCTAACCCGCGCGAGCTAGGAGGCTGGTTGGCAGAGTCCCTGGCGGAAAATGACGCCATTGCGGAGGCCGACATTGCCGGTCCTGGTTTCCTTAATATTCGCCTTGCTGCCGATGCCCAGGGGGAGATCGTCGCGCAGATTCTCCGCGCCGGCAAGGAGTATGGCTCTAATGATTCCTTTGCAGGCAAGAAGGTCAATCTAGAATTCGTCTCCGCTAACCCCACCGGTCCGATCCACCTCGGCGGTACTCGTTGGGCCGCAGTAGGAGATTCCTTGGGTCGCGTGCTGGAGGCATCCGGCGCGGAGGTTACCCGCGAGTATTACTTCAATGACCATGGCGGCCAGATTGACCGTTTCTCCCGCTCCCTCGTGGCGGCCGCGAAGGGTGAGCCAACTCCGGAGGATGGCTATGGCGGAGCCTATATCCAAGACATCGCTGCGGCCGTGGTAGAGAAGAATCCATCCGCCTTGGAGGGCAGCGATGAAGAAGTGCAGGAAGCCTTCCGTGCAGACGGTGTAGAGATGATGTTTGCGCAGATTAAGCAATCTCTGCATGAGTTTGGCGTGGACTTTGATGTCTACTTCCACGAGAACTCCCTCTTTGAGTCCGGTGCGGTCGACGCTGCGCTGGACAAGCTCAAGGCTGAAGGCAATATGTATGAGGCCGAGAATGCGTGGTGGCTCAAATCCACCGACTACGGCGATTCCAAGGACCGCGTGGTGGTTAAGTCCGATGGCAATGCAGCCTATATCGCAGGCGATATTGCCTATGTAGCTGATAAATTCGACCGCGGCCATGATTTGAATATCTACATGTTGGGTGCGGACCACCACGGCTATGTGCCGCGATTGAAGGCGGCGGCAGCCGCCCTGGGCTACGATGCCGATGCTGTCGAGGTACTGATTGGCCAGCTGGTCAACCTTTTGCGCGATGGCAAGCCAGTGCGCATGTCCAAGCGTGCGGGCACGGTTATCACCATGGAGGACCTCGTGGCCGCCATCGGCGTGGACGCCTCCCGTTACTCCCTGGTGCGTTCCTCTGTGGACCAGAGCATCGATATCGACCTCGGTCTGTGGGAATCCCAATCCTCCGATAACCCGGTCTATTACGTGCAGTACGGCCACGCCCGCCTGTGCTCTATCGGCCGCAAGGCAGCCGAGCTGGGCGTTGATGCCGAAGGTGCGGACCTTTCCCTGCTCACCCATGAACGCGAGGGAGATCTCATCCGTACGCTGGGTGAATTCCCGGCCGTAGTGGAAGAGGCAGCGCAGTTGCGCGAACCGCACCGCATTGCCCGCTACGCCGAGGACCTCGCTGCGGTATTCCACCGTTTCTATGACTCTTGCCAGGTCCTGCCCAAGGCCGGCGAGGAAAAGGCTCCTATCCATGGCGCCCGCCTGGCATTGGCGCAGGCAGCCCGCGTGGTCCTGGCTAATGCCTTGACCATGGTGGGCGTAAGCACCCCGGAGAAGATGTAAATGGCGGATTTTAATGAGTTGCCCGCCCATGTCTGGCCGCGCAATGCGCAGCGCGAGGAAGACGGCGTAGTTACCATCGCCGGCGTTCCGTTGCCGGACTTGGCGGAGGAATTCCACACCCCGCTCTACGTTTTCGATGAAGATGACTTCCGGTCCCGCTGCCAGGACATGGCGCGTGCCTTTGGCGGCCCGGAGCATGTGCACTATGCCTCCAAGGCATTCATTTCCAAGAAGATTGTCAATTGGGTCAATGAGGAAGGCCTGTGCTTGGATGCGGCCTCCCTTAACGAGCTCAAGATTGCACTGGCTGCAGAGTTCCCAGCCGGCCGCATTACTACGCATGGCAATAATAAGGACGAAGAGTATCTGCAGCTGTGTCTAGATGCCGGCGTGGGTCACGTCGTCATCGATAATGAGCACGAACTCGAAGAACTCAATCGCATCGCTGGGGAAGCGGGCAAGGTGCAGCCGGTCATGATCCGCGTCAAGCCGGGCGTGGATGCGCATACGCATGAATTCATCGCTACAGCGCATGAGGATCAAAAGTTCGGCATTTCGCTAGCCACCGGTGCGGCTTTCGCCGCAGCTAAGCGCTGCTTGGAAGCCGAGAACCTGCACTTGAGCGGCCTGCACTGCCATGTGGGCTCCCAGGTCTTTAATGCGGAGGGCTTCAAACTAGCTGCCGAGCGCGTCATGGGCCTGTACCGCCAGATTTACACCGAGCTGGGTGTAACTCTGGCAGAGCTTGATTTGGGCGGTGGCTTCGGCATTCCCTATATGCCTTATGAGGAGGCACTGGATATCGAGCGCGTGGCCAGCGATATGCTCGGTGCGGTCAAGCACACCGCAGAGGAGTTGGGCATCGATGCGCCCTTCCTCCTAGTCGAGCCTGGCCGTTCCTTGGTCGCCGGCTCTGCGGTGACCGTCTACCGAGTGGGTACCGTCAAGGATGTAGAAACCGGCAAGTCCGATCTGCCCCTGCGCCGCTATATCTCTGTCGATGGCGGAATGTCGGACAATATTCGCCCAGCGCTCTACGGTTCGGCGTATGACGTGCGCGTGGTCAACCGCTTTAGCGATGGGGAAGAGGTGCCCTCGCGTGTGGTGGGTTTCCACTGCGAATCCGGAGATATCCTCCTTGAGGATGGCGAGCTGCCCAATGATATCCAGCCGGGAGACTTGATTGCCTTTGCGGCTACGGGCGGTTACCAGTACATGATGTCCTCGCGCTATAACGGTGCGGTGCGCCCCGCGGTCGTCGCCACGCGCGTGGGACATACCAAGCCAATGCTGCGGCGCGAGACCATCGAGGATCTTCTCTCCCTCGAAGTGGACTAGCTGGCACGCGAGCCCCGCCACAAAACCTATTTTAATTCAGGCCTTGTGGCGGGGCTTTTTCTATCTATGGGTCTATTTAGGGCGAAAGTAGACAGCTTGTTCTGTATAGTGTCCTGTATCCGCACTGAGCGGGAACGACACGTTAACCCCAACTTCAATATGGAGACGGACTATGGCTGCATCGACTAGCGAGCTTCAGGCACAAAAGCATTCCGGCAAGGGCGAGGGTGAGACCGTTGGTATCGCGCTGCTGGGCTTTGGCACCGTTGGTGCTGAGGTCTTCCGCTTGCTGGGAGAGAATGCTGATGCCTTTGCTCACCGCATTGGCGGCCCAGCCGAGATTCGCGGCATCGCCATCCAGAATAAGAATAAGCTGCGCCCAGGGGTACCCCAGGAGCTATTGACCGATGATGCCAAGGCACTTGTCGCCCGCGACGATATCGACCTTGTAGTCGAGGTCATCGGCGGCATTGATTTTCCGCGCGAGCTGGTCCTCGCCGCGCTTAATTCCGGCAAATCCGTGGTTACCGCTAATAAGGCGCTGGTGGCCGCGCATGCGGATGAGTTGGCAGAAGCCGCCGACCGTGCCGGCGTGGACCTTTACTTTGAGGCTGCCGTGGCCGCCGCTATCCCGGTGGTGGGCATGTTGCGCCGCTCCTTGGCCGGCGATCAGGTAGAGCGCATCTCCGGCATTGTCAACGGCACCACCAACTTCATCTTGGATGCCATGGAGTCCACGGGTGCCTCTTATGATGAGGCACTGGCCGAGGCCACCCGCCTAGGCTACGCCGAGGCTGATCCCACCGCGGATGTTGAGGGCCACGACGCCGCCTCCAAGGCCGCCATTATGGCATCTTTGGGCTTTCACACCCGCGTGAAGTTTGAAGACGTGCACTGCGAGGGCATTACCAAGGTCACGGCCGCGGATATCGCGGCGGCTAATGACGCTGGTTATTCCATCAAGCTATTGGCCATCTGCGAGCGCCTCCAGCGAGAGGACGGCTCCGAAGCCGTCAACGCCCGCGTACACCCCACTTTGGTGCCCAAGGAGCACCCGCTGGCTTCTGTCAGCGAGTCCTATAACGCCATCTTCGTCGAGGCCGAGGCCGCAGGTTCCCTGATGTTCTACGGCAATGGCGCGGGTGGCAATCCTACGGCTTCTGCCGTGCTTGGCGACGTCGTCGGTGCAGCCCGCAATATCGTCCACGGCGGCCGCGCACCGGGTGAAAATACCTACGCCAATCTTCCTATCGCCGACTTTGGTGAGGTGGAAACCCGCTATCACATCGATATGGAGGTACAAGACCGCACCGGTGTGCTCGCGGCTATCTCTACGGCCTTTGCCAATAATGGCGTATCCCTGCGCACGGTACGCCAAGAGGACGGCGAAGATACTGCTCGCCTCATCGTGGTCACTCATGCTGCCAAGGAAGCCACCCTGGACAAGATCGTGGCTGACTTGGATGAGCTAGATGAGGTCAAGGCCGTCCATTCCGTAATCCGCCTCGGCAGCTAGCCCGACGCAATAGACTGAATAGCTATGAGTATCGAAGTTGAAGTCGGCACCAAAGCAATCGTGACCGTTCCCGCTTCTACGGCGAATCTTGGCCCCGGTTACGACACCTTGGGCATGGCGCTAAGCCTTTATGACACCGTCGAGGTAGAGGTCACCACCTCTGGGCTGGAGGTAGAGATTTTTGGTGAGGGCGCAGAAGACCTGCCGCGCGATGGCTCCCACCTAGTGGTTAAGGCGATTCGCTCCGCGCTTTCGACAGCCGATGCTACCGTGCCGGGCCTGCGGGTGGTTTCGCATAATAATATTCCGCAGTCGCGTGGCTTAGGCTCTTCCGCCTCTGCCGCTGTGGCGGGCGTGGCCGCTGGCAATGCACTGGCGGGAAGCCCCCTTACACAAGAGCAGGTGGTGCAGCTTTCTTCCGCTTTTGAGGGCCACCCCGATAATGCGGCCGCCTCCGTGCTGGGTGATGCCGTGGTGTCGTGGACCAATGTCCCCGTCGATGGTCACTCCTTGCCGGACTATCGCGCTGCTTCCATCAAGGTGCATAAAGATATTCGTGCCACCGCGCTCGTGCCGGATTTCCACGCGTCTACCCAGGCGGTGCGTCGCGTTTTGCCGTCGCACGTGACGCATTCGGATGCGGCGTTTAACGTCTCGCGCACCGCGGTGCAGGTGGCTGCATTGCAAAACTATCCGGACCTTTTGTGGGAAGGCACTCGCGATCGCCTGCACCAGCCGTACCGAGCGGATGTGCTTCCTGTGACCGCGGAGTGGGTCAACCGTCTGCGCAACCGAGGATACGCAGCCTACCTCTCCGGCGCCGGTCCGACCGTAATGGTGCTGCATACCGAGGACATCGATGAGAGCATTCTTGCCGACGCCCGCGAGCAAAGCCTCCGCGTCCTCGACCTCGCCATCGCCGGCCCAGTCAGCGTGGAGCTTACGCAGGCTTAATTTCCAGCCTGCATACGTTGTGCGGCTGGCGCGGTACCAGGTTAATGGTGGTGCCTTCATCGGTAGTTTCTTGCAGGAAGCCAGCGTGTACCGCGCAGAGGAATGGTGAAGGCTGGAGTCCCGAAGACACAAACGGGCAGGCACGGAGCTCCATGTCGGTAGAGTCTGGCTGCATGGCGGGGTCAAAGCCCATATCGCGCAGCGTGGAAAAGAGCGTATCGAGTGCGCGATCGGAGCCCTCCGCGCCTGCAGCGCGTGCCCAGCGGCGCCCGATCTCGATGGCCTTGGCTGACGCGGCGTCGTCAAGCTCTTCCTTGCCCGCCAGCATGGTGGTCAGCACTTCTACCAGGGTGATGTATTCCTCTGCCACGGTCTTATTGTCTGGGACGCGGACTTGGAAAATCAGGGAAGGGCGTCCCCGGCCCTTACTCGGCGCGGATAGCACGTTTATAGCTCCGGCGTTGACCAGCTCATCGATGTGGCCACGGGCGGTGTTGACGTGCATGCCAAGCTCCTCGGCCACGGTGCCAGCTTTGGCGCCATTGGGGTGGCGTTGTAAGGCTGCGAGTACCTCGCGTTGCTTTGGCGAGAGATTGAGGGCCTCGGGGAAGAGTTCGGTGGTGGGCCGGGGTAGTGAGTCAGGCATGGTAGGAAATCCGCCTTGGGGTCTGCATAACAGAGATTTTATTTGGGGTGGACAAAAACGTTTGCTGTAGATATTGCCAAGGATACGGTGCTACCCACCGCAAAACCTAAAGCAGACTCGCGGTCTACCGGTACGGTGGCCTCGTAACCGCCCAGATCCACGCGCAGCTGAGCGGCTGCGAGGCTGGTGGCCTCGACCGCTAGGACTCGCACAGCCCACTGGTTGCAGGCTTCCGGCACGGCACCGATGGTGACCGCATGCGGATCGAATGTCACCGCCACCTCCTGCCCGGGCTGAACAGGCGCGTATTCCGTCGTTGCCAAAATAGTAATCTCCCCGCAGGCGACCTCCACAGTGGAGGCATCTGTGGCGGTCACCGTTCCTTCAATGCGGTTAAGCCCCGCGAGTGCCGCAACGAAGCCAGTCGGCGGGGCATCAAGGAGCCGCGCGGTAGCGCCGTGCGCTCGCACCTGTCCGGCTTCCATGACCAGCATGTCTTGCGCCAGGTTCGCAATGTCGAGCGCGTTATGGGTAACGAGCAGGGTGGTCCTATCCTCGCGGGCAGCGTGCAGAAAGTGGCGCCACCTCTCAGCCGATTTCACGTCGACTGCGGCAAGTGGCTCGTCCAATATGAGAACGGCTGGTCGTGCGGCTAGCGCGCGCACCAGGGCCACGTGGGCGGCCTGGCCGCCGGAGAGGGCTGTTACTGGGACGTCGGCAAGCTCGTGCAATCCTGCTGCCGCGAGAAGCTCATGCGCACGGGTCCTATCGCGGGTAACCATGGCGACCGCTTGCTGGGCCGTCGAGCGCGGCGGCAAGCCCGGCCGCTGGGTGAGTAAGACGATGCCGGTTGCGCCTGGAGAAACCTCACCGCCGCTTAGGCGCCCAGCAATGCGTCCCATGAAAGTGGTCTTTCCGGAGCCGTTCGGGCCCACCACGGCCGTAATGGCTCGCGGAGACAAAGCCGTGCGCACGCCTTCGACCGTCACGGATACCGCCTGCGCATTCGTGGGCTGGGTGAGCTCGCGGAGCTTGTCCACGTCCAGTGAATGCAGCTGCCTTGCCTGCGGCTGGTAGCGCCGCCTGCGCAGGGCCGGCAAGCCCGCAAGCGCCAGGCAGACCAAGGCCAGCCCGATAAGCAGGGCGGAGAGCACGTAGGCGCCGTCCGCGTCGACCTCGCGCTCTAAGTAGATGCCCAGCGGCATCGTGCGGGTAACCCCTGGCTGAGAGCCGGCAAAGGTCAGTGTCGTGCCAAATTCGCCCAATGAGCGCGCGAAGGCCAGCGCCGCGCCGGTAGCCACAGCCGGCGCGATAGAAGGAAGGGTGATCTTGCCGAGTATTTCCCAACGCCCCAAGCCCACGCCCCGCGCAGAAGCGAGGATTTCCTGGTCTAGTTGGCGCAGTGCCGAATCGACCGCTACCACCACAAAGGGCAGTGCCACGAAGGTTTGGGCCACCACGACTCCGGGGAAAGCGAAGGCGAGGTGGATGCCCAGGGCGTCGAGAAGCGGGGCGAGGTAGCCCTTGCGACCAAAGGCTGCGGTAAGGGCCAAACCGCCGACCACCGGTGGCATAGCCAGAGGAAGGTAGACCAAAAGACGGATGATGGTGCTGCCGCGGCCGAGCTGCTGGACCCATAATGCCAGGCCCAAGCCCATTACGAGCGCGAGCAGCATGGATTGGAAAGCCGCCGCCACGGAGATGAGCAGCATGTCTCGAATCTCTTCGCGGCCAAGGTAATCGCTGATGCGCGCCCATGGCACCCGCAGCCCGAGAGCTGCCACGGGAACAATGATGGTAGCTACCGCAATGAGACCAATGAGGCCGATAAGCAGCGGGTACTTGGGGCGGACAGGCTGAGGGGCGGACATAGACTACTTCGCTGGGCTGAAGCCAAGGTGGTGCCAGGTGGAATCAAAGTCGCTGGCCAACAAATTGAGCACCGCGCGAGCCTGGTCGGGATGAGAGGCGTCCGTGGCAACGGCGCCCAGGATCTGATTAGAGAATTTCTCCGCCCCAGGAATATCAATCACCTCAACATCATTGCCGGCCGCGGCGGCATCGGTGGAGTAGACCCATCCAGCATCGGCTTCACCCGAGGCCACCTTTCCTAAAACATCCGCTACCTGGCGCTCCTGGGAGGAGGGGTGCACGTCCAAATGCTGGTCATCGATGATCTGGGAGGAAATATCGCCGCAGGGTACTTGCGGATCGCAGAGTACGAAGTGATGGGAGTGGGATAGATCGTGCACGGAATGGATTCCCGCCGGGTTTCCTTTAGATACCACCATGACCATGACATTCGTGGCGAGCACCTCGGGGGCGGTCACGGTTCCATCCTGGACCGCCTTATCCATGGTCTTTTTGGAAGCCGTGAGGAGAAGATCGGCCGGGGCACCCTCGCGCAGCTTGCTCACCAGATCGGAAGAGCCGCCATTTTCAAAGCTCAAATTCACCGGAGATTCGAGCTGGCCGGCGCGTTCGGTAAGTTCATCATTGATAACGCGGGTGGATGAGGCCGCCAGTACAGTGAGCGTGGTATCCGCCGTATCCTGTGACGACGTTACTGACGTGTGTGGAGCGCAGCCTGAAAGAGCGATTCCCAAGGCAACGAGGAGTGCGGTGACGCGTCTGTGCATCTGCGGAGAGCTCCTTTTCGGCTTCTTTGGCGGTGAGTATGACCTACCTAGAATAGCCCTCCACCGAACAAAGGTTTAGCTCACGCGGGTGAACTTGATGTGGAAGTCGTTTTCTTCCTCCTGGAGGTAGTCGAGCTCGAACTTCTCCTCGCGGGACTCGACTTCTTTGAGCAGCGGAATGGGGTTGTGCGGGGCGATGAGGATCATAGACTCTCCCACGTTAAGGGTGCCCAATGCGCCATGGATGGCACCGTGGCGAACGGCGTGCGGAATTTCTGAGGCGTTGAGGGTGGGGATGGAATGCGGCCTATTGGCATCGGAAATGGGCAGCTGCATGGCAAGTAGTCCTTTCTACTGGGGTGCTAGTTTCGCTCTGACCCCAATATTAGTACGATAAAACTCGTGCAAAATAATAGCGTGGCGCATCGCCTTATTTTTCTCGCCTGTGCAGGGGTATCCCTGCTGGTTGGGCTGGGTGCGGGCGCCTCCCTCCTGGGTTTGAACGCCACCCCGGGAGCATCCTTTGCTGCCGACCACGGGCCGCTAATGGTCTTTGGTTTCGTAGGCGGAGCCATAGGCCTCGAACGCGCCGTCGCCGCGCGCACCACGTGGGCCTGGGCGGGGCCCGTGTGCCACGTCGCTGGCGTGCTCAGCATTCTCGCCGGCCTACCGCGTGGGGTCGCAGCCATGTTCTTTGCCGCCGGCTTCCTTGTCCTTGGCTGCATCTATGCCACTATCTACCGCCGTCAGACGAGCCGCGCGATCCTGGTGCAGGCAGTCAGCGTCATTGGGGGAGTGGTCGCCGCCGCCCTCTGGGCCATGGGGCCAGGGTTTGCTACTGCGATGCCGCTGTGCGCGCTTTATGCCGTGGCCACCATCATCGGCGAGCGCATGGAATTAGCGCGCGTAACCATGGCCGGAACTCGCGCCGAAAATCATCTCACCCTCTTAGCATTGGGGCTGGCAGCAGCCAGCGTTATCTATATGCTTTCCCCGGCGGTGGGCTATCGCGCTATGGGGCTGATGTTGATCGCCATCGCCGTGGCGACCGCGCGGGTGGATGTGGCCAAGAACCTGGTGCGCTCACAGGGATTGCCGCGCTATTCGGCGGCATGCATGCTGGCCGGCTACGCCTGGCTCGCGCTCGGCGGGTACTTGTGGCTGATCTATGGTGAGGCCACCGGTTTTGTCTATGATGCCTCGGTGCACACCATTTTCCTGGGCTTTGTCATGTCCATGATTTTCGCGCACGCGCCCATCATCGTCACCTCTGTAATTCGCCGCCGCTTGCCATACCACAAAGTGCTCTATGTACCGATGGGACTCTTGCACGGCGGCCTTGCGTTGCGGGTTCTTGCAGATTGTGCCGAGCACACCACGGCGCTTCAAAGCGGCGGGGTAGTTACCATTATTGCGGTAATAGTCTTTCTTGCCTGCGGCATTACCTTGACCAGCAAGGAGGCGCGACGTGCGCGTGCATGACATTTCCCTGGCAGCTCGTGGCCGTTGGCATACCCTTAGCGCTGCCCTAATCGCCGGGTGGATTCTAGTCGGCCTCGGCCTGCTCATCGCTAGCTCTTTGGGCGCACCTGTGGTGTGGTGGGATATCATCCATCCCTTCACAATTGGCGCGCTGACCACGGCGATCATCGTCTTTTCCACCCACTTCACCGAGGCCTTGACTAGGACTGCGGGTGGGGACTACCGGGGCGTCGGCAGTCGCGTGGCACTAGTCCAGATTGGGCTTATTTTGTTGCTCATAGATAGGGCGGGGTATGACTGGGGCCCGCTTGCCGACGTCGCCTCAACCCTCATCATCGCCTCCCTCGCCTGGCACCTGTGGTTCGTGGTGCGGCGCCTGCGCGGTTCGCTGTCTGGTTCCTTTGCCGTGACTGTGCCCTTTTATATCGCCGCGAGCGTGTTCATGATTGTCTCCGTAGTGCTCGTCATCCTCAGCGGCAACGGGGTAGGCGAGTACTCCCTCCTCATCGGCGCCCACTCGCGCGGCATGGTGTGGGGATTTGCCTGGCTTACCGTCATCGGCACGGTGGTCACGCTGCTTCCCACGCTGTCTGCCACCGCGATTTCGCCCACTGCTCGTGCGCGGTGTACCCGTGCGCTCATCGTGCATTGCGTGGGGCTGGGATGTGCGATGGCACTATACGCGGTGGGCCTCACCCGAGCTGCAGGCGTGGCCCAGCTGCTCGTGGTCTTGGCAGCCCTGCTCATCATCCAGCCGGTACTCGCTACCGTCATGGGGCGCTCACCACGGCTGACCACCGCCACCGTTGCCGTCATCGCCGGCCTGCTGTGGATGCTGGCGTTGTGCGCCGGTGATGCCATCTCCGCAGCCGTCGGAGCCTACCCGCGCGCCATCACCTTGGTTGTGCTTCCCGCCTTCCTCGGCGCTGGGCTCTTACAAATGGTGACCGGTGTCCTGCACCACTTGCTGCCCATACTTACCGGGGTGCGCCCCAATACCGCGGACCGCACCGGTTACGCTCGTCTGCTGCTCATCAACCTGGGCGGACTACTTAGCTTGCTGGATGCTTTTGCGGCCGGGCTTATCATGATGGGGATAGGGCTTGCCGCCAATATCTTCGCCGTCGGCCGAGCCCTCTACTTACAGAAAAGACTGGAGAACTAAATGCTGAGCGTTTCTTCCTCACAACCCGCGGATAAGCCCGCGCCTAAGGATTCCTCTTGGGCTTCGTGGCTACTCATCGGTATCGCGTTAGCGGCAGTTATCGCACTTGCGGTGGTTAATTCCACCGGCAAGAGCTCTCAGTCCGCTACGCCTGTAGCCTCTGGTGAAACGCAGACCATTGACGTTGGTGTGGATGGCATGGCCTTTACGCCCTCGTCCATCGATATCGATCCCGGAACCCACCTGGTGGTCAACTTCACCAACTCGGGTGACCAAGTCCATGACCTGAAGATAGGTGATGCCGAAACCGGCCGCGTCGATCCCGGCGAGACAGTTCAACTCGATGCCGGAGTCATCGACTCCTCCGAGGAAGGCTATTGCACCATCGCCGGCCACAAGATGCAGGGCATGACTTTTAAGGTCAACGTCGGAGATGGCGCCGCTGCAGGGCATGACCACACGGTGGCTTCTGCAAGCAACCCCCACGTGGACGTGCCTACCGCCGCTGAACTCGGCACCCAGCGCGAAGGCTTTTCCGCCTTTGACGCCACCTTGCAGCCTGCCGCCGAAACGAAGACCCACAAAGAGACCTGGACGATGACCGAGAAGGTCGTAGAGGTCGCCCCCGGCATCAAGCAAATGCGTTGGCTCTTCAACGGCCAAGCCCCAGGCCCGACCCTGCGCGGAAAAGTGGGCGATAAATTCGAAATCACCATCAAAAACGAGGGCTCCATGGCCCACTCCATCGACTTCCACGCCGGCGAGGTCAACCCAGATAAGACCATGAAATCCATCCAGCCGGGCGAGGAATTGACCTACAAATTCACCGCGCATCGCTCCGGCATCTGGATGTATCACTGTTCCACGATGCCCATGTCCCTCCACATCGCTAACGGCATGGCCGGCAACGTCATCATCGATCCGCCGAACCTGAAGCCCGTAGACGCGGAGTATAACTTCATGGCTACCGACGTCTTCCTCGGTGAGGAAAACACTGGTGCCGATGCCCAGCGCGTAGCCGACGGCCGCTTCGACCTCATGGCCTTTAACTATTATCCCGGCCAGTACGATGCAGAACCCATCAAGGCCAAGGTGGGCGATACTGTTCGCCTGTGGCTGACCAATCTAGGCCCCGACCAGCCGCTGAGCTTCCACGTTGTGGGCGAACAATTCGATACCGCCTACAAGGAAGGCGCTTACCTCATCAAGAATGAGGACTCCACTGGTTCGCAAGCGCTTGACCTGCTTCCAGCGCAAGGCGGATTCGTCGAAATGACCTTCAACGAGCCGGGCACTTATTCCTTTGTGAATCACATCATGACAAACGCGGAGAAGGGGCAGCACGGAAAGTTCATCGTTACGGAGTAGGCCAGCCTCGCTCGATACGCCCTTCGCGCTCACCATGAAACAAGTTTCATAAATCCGCGGCTTCACGGTGATCGCGAAGAGCGGGGTAGTTCTGCAGCTTCCCCTTCGCGCTCACCGGGACGGTGATTTCGTGCTACCCGCGGCTGCTAGTGAGCGCGAAGGGTGGTGGGAAGAAGACCCTTACCCTTGCCGCTCACCAGTGCGGTGCCGTGGCCTAGTTCAGCGAGCTGCGGTGAGCGCGAAGGGGGAGGGCAGGGTCCGGGAAGCAGAGCAGGGGGAGCTCGCGCAATTCCGCGTGTGTGTCGTAGTCGCGTTCGGCGCCGGTGCCAGGGACCTCGACAAAATTCACACCGCGGATGAGGCGGCGGACGGAGACGTTCCTAGCCGTAGGAAGGGATTCGAGCTGAGTGTGGAGCGCGGGGGCGTGCCAGAGGGAACACAGCGGCTGGAGGTAGCCGTCGGCGGCGCGGGTGAGTACGGCATCGGCCGTGGAGGAGGCGAGGGTCGAGCGCAGACGGGGAAGCAGTAGCGGCGAATCGGGGGCATCCACGGCGAAGAGGGCAAGTTCGGTGCAGTGGGATAACGCTTGTGCGCCGGCCGCGATGCCAGCGACGGGACCACCGTAGAGCGGGGACTCGCACACCTGGGGTAGGCCGAGATAATGCGGTGAGACGGCCACGGCCGGGGTGCCGTAGGGGAGCTGGGCGAGCAGGCGGTCTATAAAACGTGTTCCGTGGGCGGAAAGAGAGGCTTTATCTGTGCCACCCATGCGTCGGCCGTGGCCACCGGCGAGGATTATCGCGCCGAGCATTAGGCCTCCGGCAGGGTGCGGGACCAGTCTCCGGAGCGGCCGCCGGATTTCGCCACGATGCCGCAACGGCGGATATAGGCGGAGCGGTCCACGCCCTTGACCATGTCGATGATGGCGAGCGCGGAAACATTCACGGCCGTAAGCGCTTCCATCTCCACGCCAGTGCGGTCGGCGGTGCGGACGGTGGCGGAGATGAATACGTGGTCGTCGTCAAGCGTGAGCTCCACAGCGCAGCCGTGCACGCCGATGGTATGCGCTAGTGGAAGCAGCTCGGGGACCTTCTTGGCAGCGGAAATGCCGGCGATGCGGGCTACAGCTAGGACATCGCCCTTGGGCACCGTGCCGTCGCGCAAAGCGGTCATGACCTCGGGAGAGCAAGCGACTTCGCCCTCGGCCGTGGCGGAGCGCACGGTCGGTTGCTTCTCGGTGACATCGACCATGTAGGCGGCGCCGTCAGAGTCAAGGTGGGTAAATTTCATGGCTGCTCCTTAATACAGATAAACGGTGATGTCCTCGCCCACGGCGGGCGGTTCGGAGTAGATGAGACAAAAGCCATTGGTACCGGCGAGCGATACAACGCGATGGCTGCCGTGGGGCAGGTGCGAAGTAATGGCGGGCTCCGGCTGAAAGTCTACGGTCACGGGGACAATGGTCGGCCGGCCGCGGGAGGCAGGAAGAGGCGAGTCTACACGGGCGCGCAGGTTGACCCGCTCCCGTGGCGCAGGGTGCCCGGAAAGTGCGGCGATGAGGGGACGAGCATAAAGCTGGAAATCCACGAAGGCAGCCACGGGGTTGCCAGGCAAGCATAGTACCGGGGTGCCTTTCCAATTGGAGTAGCCCTGTGGGGCGCCCGGGCGCTGGTCGACGTGCCCGAACCACGCGGAATCCGTGCGCCCCAGCACAGTGTGGACCACATCGAAGGCGCCGGCTGACACGCCACCGGAGGTGATGATGAGGTCGTGGGAGGAGGCAAGCTCATCCAGTGCAGAGGCCAAGTCTGCGGGGGAATCGCCAACATGGAGGCGCGTGTGTGCGCCCGCGAGCGCGGCGAGCATGGGGCCGTTGGAATCCGGCAGCTGGCCGGGAGCGAGTTCTGTTGGGGAAGAGACGAGTTCTTCGCCAGAAGAAATGATCGCTATGCGCGGGCGGCGGTGGACCGAGACGGAATAAACGCCAGCGGAGGTGAGAGCGGCGATTACGGCGGCGTCGACAAGCGTGCCTGCTGTGGCCACTGGCGCGCCGGACTGGATATCCTCCCCGGCGGCGCGGATATGTGACTTGGTGGGAGCATCGGTGATGGTCACCTCGTCTGGAAGCGCTACGGGGCCGGCCGGGGTGGTGGTATTTTCCACGGGCACGACAAGCATTCCTGCGGTATCAGCTACCGGTGCGCCGGTCATGATGCGCACCGCGTGTCCCGCGGGGACCTCGGTAGGGGCGGCACCGGCTGGTACATCGCCGGCGACGGGGAGGGTCCATGGGCCGGGGGAGGGAAGATCCGCGGCGTGGACGAGGAAGCCATCCATCGCCGAGTTGGCGTGGGGCGGCACGGGAAAGCGCGCGGTGGCATCGGCGGCGAGGACGCGGCCGATGAGGGAGGCATCGACGGCGGCTGACTCGGCCGGCAGGGGGGATGCCAGGGTGAGGACGGCATCGAGGTGCGCGGAGATGCTGCGGGGCGTGGACATAAAAATAAGGTTAGCCGCCGATGGCAGACATCGGACGGTCCGGTTGCAGAAAGCCTTCGTCATCGATGCCATGGCCAGGCTTTTTGCTCCACATTTCCTCAGCCCAGGCCTCCATGATCTCCTCATCGCTGGCCCCAGAGCGCAATAGTTCCCGCAGCGGGGTTTCGGAATTGCCAAAGAGGCAGTTGCGCACGGCGCCGTCGGTAGTCAGCCGCGTACGATCGCAGTCGCCGCAGAAGGGGTGGGTGACCGAGGCAATGATGCCCAGTGTTCCGCGCGTTCCATCCGGAGCAGTGGCCTCCCACAGGGCGGCGGGGGCAGATCCCCGCGGTTCGTGGGCGGGCTCCATGGAGAAGTGGGTGCGCAGGCGGCCAAGGATATCTTCGGCCGTTACCATGTCCTCGCGGCGCCATTGCTCGCGGGGCCCAAGCGGCATCTGTTCGATGAAGCGCAGCTGAGCACCGTGGCGGACGGCATAGTCCGCTAGCGGGACGATGTCTTCTTCGTTGACCCCGGGCATGACCACGGCGTTGATTTTGATGGGGTGGAGGCCTGCGGCATCCGCAGCGGCGATGGCCTGGAGCACGTGATCAAGGCGGTCGCGGCGGGTGAGCGCGGCGTAGCGCTCGCGGTCGATGGTATCGAGCGAGATATTGATGCGATCGAGTCCGGCTGCGGCGAGGGCGCCGGCGCGCTTTTCTAGGCCAAGCCCGTTGGTGGTTAGCGCGGTGGACGGGGATCTCCCCTGGTCGGTGCGCAGCTCTTTAGTGGCGGCAATAATCTTTTCCAGCGACTTACGCAGCAAGGGTTCGCCGCCGGTAAAACGCACTTGGCGGATGCCCAGCTTGCCGACGCCAATTCGAATCAGTCGGATGGTTTCCTCATCGCTCAAGGTCTTCTCTGTGGGCATCCACTCTAAGCCTTCGGCCGGCATGCAATAGGTGCAGCGCAAGTTGCAGCGATCCGTGAGGGAGACGCGCAGGTCGCGGGCTTGGCGGCCATAGCGATCCAGCAGTGCGCGCGTGCCATCAGCAGCCGGGGCGGGCAGATCCGCTGGCGACTGCGCCCGGACCACGGTGGGCAGGGGTAGGGAAACTACGGGTCGCTGCGTGGAAGAGGTCATCGGTGCCAGTCTAAGAGAGGGGATGAGGTACACCAAGCTGCAACGGCTTAGAGAAGGATATTATTCCTAGTTTTCCCGGCTTAAATCGGTGGCTTCGGTGGCAGCGAGGCGCTGCGATTCGCCTGGACCCTTGAGCCGGATGATGTTGTACTCGCCTTCTGCCAGGTGGGTGCGCAAATCCTTCTTATCGAATTTGCCCACGGAAGTTTTATCGATGGACTTTACAAAGGTCCAGTACTCCGGCAGCATCCAACTCGGCAGCTCCTTGCGCATGCTGGCGCGCAGGCGCTCTGCGGTTTCGATGGTGGGAGAAGCACCTTCTGCCAAGACGGTAACGGCCAGTGGGCGCTCGACCCATTGCTTATCGGGATAGCCGATAACGGCGGCTTCGACGACGAGT
The DNA here is from genome assembly GCF_037908445.1 of Corynebacterium sp. KPL2825. Classification (NCBI taxonomy): domain Bacteria; kingdom Bacillati; phylum Actinomycetota; class Actinomycetes; order Mycobacteriales; family Corynebacteriaceae; genus Corynebacterium; species Corynebacterium sp. KPL2825. The sequence goes on from NZ_JBBMGI010000009.1 coordinate 122,337, forward strand.
GGGTCAGACATGATGAGGTTTTCGAGCTGGACGGAATAGATCCACTCGCCGCCGGAGCGGATGACGTCTCGGGCGCGGTCCTCTACGGTAAGGAAGCCGTCCTTGGTGACCGAGCCGACATCGCCAGTGCGCAGCCAGCCATCCGCGGTGAACTTGCCCTCTGCAGCCTCGACCTGCTTGCCGCGAAATTCGGAGGCGATTTCGCCCGGCTCAGCGGTAGGCGAGTGGTAGTAAGAACCGGTGACCAGGTTGCCGCGTACCTGCAGCTCGCCCGCGTTGCGGTCGGTTCGGGCCACAACTTGGCCGTCATTGACCACGCCAACAAGCACCAGCGCCAAGGCCGCCCATAGCACCGCATACATTTCCGGAGTGACGGGCATAAAGCCGC